>JAYUZK010000228.1:0-4856 GCA_043751835.1 Gemmatimonadota bacterium
GGCCTGGCCGCACCGCAGCTGTCCGCCCAGGGAACGGGGACCATCCACGGAACGGTCACCCGCACCGACGACGGCGCCCCGCTCGCCGGGGTGGTGATCGTGGTGAAGGGCGTGGGCACGAGGGCCAACACCAATACCAGCGGCAAGTACACCATCGATCGCGTCCCGGCCGGCGCCCAAACGCTGGTCTTCCGATGGCTGGGCTACAAGCCGACCGAAGTAGCCGTCACCGTCACCGCCGGTGGTTCCGCCACCGCCGACGCCAAGATGGAGGCCCAGCCGGTCGCCCTCAACGATCTGATCGTCGAGAGCGCCTCCAAGGTTCCGGAACGGGCCGTCGAAGCCCCGGCGGCCGTGACCGTAATCGATCCGCGGATCCTCCAGGCCACCTCGATCACCGGGCAGGTGCCGCTCGCGCTCGCCAACGTACCCGGGGTCGACCTGGCCCAGAGCGGCGTCAACGACTTCAACGTGAACGCCCGCGGGTTCAATTCGTCGCTCAACCGCCGGGTGCTCGTGCTGGTGGACGGCCGCGACGTGGCCACGGCATTCCTCGGGTCGCAGGAATGGACATCGCTCCCCGTGCCCACGGAGGACATCTCTTCGATGGAATTCGTCCGGGGCCCCGGATCGGCCCTTTACGGCGCCAATGCCTACGCCGGTGTCGTCAACATCAAGACCCCATCGGCCCGGGAAGTGGTCGGAACCAAACTGAGCCTCGGCGGCGGCGAACTGTCGACCATCAAGGGAGACTTCCGGCACGCCGGCCTGTTGTGGGACGGCCGGATCGGGTACCGCCTCAACGCCGGGTATTATCGCAGCGATACCTGGTCGCGCTCGCGGACGCTCTTTGATGGCACCGGACTTCGGACCGAGTACCTGGCCGCCTCGGACTCGCTCGCCTTCCGACCGGCCTGCTCCAGTTGCGCTCGCCGGGAACTCCGGGCCCTGAACGGCCAGAGGTCCGATCCGGCTACCGGAGCCGTCGCGGGAGACCGGGATCCGATCAAAAACATCTACGGCTCGGCCCGGGTCGATTACTACACCGACAATGGGACGGTTGCCACCGCCGAAGTGGGCGGCGCGCAGGCCGAGAACGAGATCGCCGTGACCGGCATCGGCCGCGTCCAGATTACCAGGTCGGTCCGACCCTACGCTCGATTCAACTTCGCCGCCAAGAGCTATAGCCTGATGGCCTACTGGAACGGCCGCGACACAAAGGAGCCCCAGTATTCGCTCGCCTCGGGTGCCGGGCTCGAGGAACGGTCCAACATCTTCCACTTCGAGGCCCAGCAGAACAACAAGTTCGCGAGCGACCGGGGCCGGTTCGTCCTCGGCGCCTCCTTCAGGACCTACAACCTGAACACCCAGCGGACGTTGATCGGCTCCGGCAACGACGACCGGACCGACAACTACTACTCCGTCTTCAGCCAGCTGGAATACAAACTCACCGACAAACTCAAGGCCGTCGCCGCCGCCCGGTATGATCTCGGCGGCTTGATCACCGCCCAGTTCTCGCCCAAGGCCGCCCTCGTCTTCGCGCCGAACAACCACCACTCGTTCCGGGTCACGTTCAACAAGGCGTTCCAGACCCCGAACTACTCGGAATACTTCCTCAACGTCGCCGCCGGCGCCCCGGCCAACTTCACCGCGCTCGAGACGGCGCTCCGCGCCAATGCCAGCCTGGGCCCGCTCCTCGCCGGGGTGCCGCTCGGCGGTCTCTTCACCACCAGCGCCGCGGTGCCGGTCCGGGCCCGCGGCAACGCCAACCTCCAAGTCGAAAAGAACACCGGCTTCGAACTCGGGTACCGGGGTGACCTGACCGACAAATTCTACCTCACGGTCGACGGCTACCTGAACACGCTTCGCGACTTCGTCACCGACCTCCTGCCGGGCGTCAATCCGGCATTCCCGAGCTGGACCGCGCCGGCCGCCGTGCCAGCTCCGGCCCGGGCAGCGGTCGAAGGCGCCATCCGCACGGCGCTATTGGGTAACCCGGCCACTGCGACCGCCGGCCGCGGCCTCACCCGCCTGGAAAACGGCAACACCGCCATCGTCCTCTCGTACGGCAACGCCGGCAAGGCGACGCAGTACGGCGTCGAAGTCGGTGCCGGGTACCAGTTCTCGTCCGAGGTCCGGGCCGACGGGTCGATTTCGATCTTCCGGTTCAACATCAAGGAGCAATTGACGGGGGACCAGCTTTTGCCGAACACGCCCCGGATGAAAGGCAACGTGTCGCTCGGCTACGCCGGGAGGAAGGGGCTCGACGCGGGGTTGACCCTTCGGCTGGCCAAGGGCTTCGACTGGGCCGCGGGCGTCTTCGCCGGCTGGATCGAACCCCAGGCGACGGTCGATGCCAATGTCGGCTACGCGATCAACAACAGCTGGCGGATCTATGCGACCGGCAACAACATCTTCGACCAGCAGCGCTATTCGATTTACGGTGGGTCGGTGAACGGGCGGCGGATCCTGGCCGGTCTCACGACCCGCTTCTAGACGTTACTGACCGGCGATCGCAATCCGGAAACCCAGCGTTATCCGGATGTCGTTCTGGGTGAGTGATTGGGTGGTGCCCGCCGGCTGCGACCCTGTTGTCGCAACTCCGAAGCTCGCGTTGTAGATGAAATCGTCCACCCCAATGACAACGGCACTCCGACTCGAGGCCCGAAAATTGAACCCGGCGCCGAGCAAGACCCCGACGTTGGTCTTGTTGCGGAGCGCAGTGGCCGTTCCAGCTCTTTCAGAGAACGATCGGTGTACCGCCCCAATGCCGCCGTGAAGCGTCAGGGAGAATGGTTCCACCGCGGGCTTGTTCCGATAGACGAGTAATCCGCTGACGGTCAGCACGCTGGCGTTGGTGCCCGAGGGGGCCGAAAGACTGGCCACCTTGAGCCCGCTCGATCCGTAGCCCACATCACCCTCCAGCTCGAAGGAGGAGGAGAGGCCGAGGTTGACCCGGCCGCCGATAACCCCGAGCAACGCCTGTTTTTCGGGGTCGGTGACGGGATTGAGGCCGGGACGGAGCAGCAGCACCGTGCCTGGCACCGTGAGGCCCAGAAACGGCGTCACGGCGACACCGGTCTTCTGGGCGGCGGCGGTGATTGGGGCGAGCAGCAGCACGGCAACGATGGCCGGGGCGAGGCTGCGGATCATGGGCACACTCCCCAAGAGGTTAACGAAGAGAATAGGGAGAGCGGAACCCGGGAACAACCACGAACCGGCATTCCGCTAACTTCCCCGACACTGATGCCTCACTCCCGATCCCGCGAAACCGCCACCAACTGGGAACCCTATCGGTCCGCCGAACCGGCGCGGGTCCCGCTCGTCATTCGCCGACGGGTGTTGAGCCCAGAACTTCGGAATTTCCGCGATGTCGTGGTGGCCCTGCCACCGTCGTACGACACCGAAAACCGGCGCTACCCCGTCGTCTACATGCAGGACGGACAGAACCTGTTCGACCCGGCCACGGCCTACGCCGGGGATTGGCGGCTGACGGCCACCCTCGCTGAACTCGCGGCCCAAGGCGTCGAGACGATCGCCGTCGGGATCGCCAACGCCGGCCACCGACGACTCTACGAGTACAGTCCGTTCCCGCACCCGCAGTGGGGCGGCGGCGGGGGAGACCGGTACCTCCGATTCGTGATCGAGACCCTCAAGCCGATGATCGACCGGGATTTCCGAACCCTGCCCGACCGGGCGGGAACTTCGATCGCCGGCTCCTCGATGGGGGGACTGATCAGTCTCTACGGGCTCTACCGTTACCCCGACATCTTCGGGGCGGCCGGCGCCCTGAGTCCATCGGTCTGGTTCGGCCGCAAGGCCATTTTCGATTTTCTCGCCTCAGCACCAAACCGGCTCGCGCCCCGCCTCTATCTCGACATCGGCCTCGATGAGCCGGCCGCGGCCGTCGCCGATGTGCGACAGCTGCGCGACCAACTCGTCGCGACCGGGATGGTTCCGGGTGTGGACCTCGACTACGTGGAGGACGAGGGCGGCGTTCACAACGAAGAGACCTGGGGACGGCGGGTCACTCGCGCCCTCCCCTTCGTGGTGGGCACCGTACCGCGTTAGCGGCAATCTCGACCCGAGGAACAGTCCATGCGGATTCAACTACTCGTTCTGGCCGGCGTGGTCTTCGGCGCCCCCGCGCTGGCGGCCCAGCAACCCGGCGAATGGCCGGCCTGGGGCGGCGATGCGGGCGCCACCAAGTACTCGGCGCTCACCGACATCAACCGCGGCAACGTGGCCCGGATGACCCAGATCTGGGAATGGAGGACCGGCGAGGTCCCGCTCGAAGCCTGGAAGACCCGGCCCGGCCTCTTCCAGGCCACGCCGCTGATGATTGCCGACACGCTGTATCTCAGCACCCCGTACAACCAGGTGGTGGCGCTCGACGCCGAGACCGGGCGGGAATGGTGGCGGTTCGACCCCGGGGCCTACCGGGCCGGGCAAGCGCCTAACGGCACCGGATTCGTCCACCGCGGCGTCGCCACCTGGACCGATGGCCGGGTCCGCCGGATCTTCCTCAACAGCCGCTGGCGACTCTTCGCCCTCGACGCCGCGACCGGCCGGCCGGTGAGGTCCTTTGGCAAGGGTGGCGAAGTCGATCTGGCCACCAACCTCGTCTGGGCCGTGAACCGGAAGCGCTACACCAACACGTCGCCACCGGTCGTCTATGGGAATCTGGTGATCGTCGGGAACGGGGTCGCCGACAAATTCGCCTATCGGAACGATCCGCCCGGCGACGTCCAGGCCTTCGACGTCCGCACCGGCCGGCGGGTCTGGAAATGGAGCCCCGTCCCCCAGGGTGGCGAGGGCGCCGACACCTGGGAGGACGGGTCGTGGCGCTCCACCGG
>JAYUZK010000229.1:0-9615 GCA_043751835.1 Gemmatimonadota bacterium
TCGAAGCCAAGGGCAAGGTTCGCGGGGCGCTCCAGATCACCAACCCCGAGCACTTCTGGACCAACTCGAAGTTCCTGATCCTGGTCGAGAACTGAACCCCTAGTTCGAATGCAAAGCGGGGCGGGCCAAATGGCCCGCCCCGCTTTCTTTTCGCCGCCCGGCCTGCGCCCATGTCGGCGTAGGACGGGCTTTGGCCGGGTTTGGTGAACGGGATCATGCCGACCCCGAGTATGTAGGTGTTTGACACGGGAAGTCCTCTCGGTCTCAGTGGTCGAGCAGTCCCTGGCTCTCGAGAAAACCAATCAGCAGCGGATTGAACAGATCGGGACGTTCGAGCATCAGGAAATGGTGGACGCCATCCAGTTCCTCGTAGCGCAAATCCGGAACATGACTCTTCACATAGGCCCGATAGGCGAGCGGCCAATTGGGGCCCTTGGCCATCACGACCAGAACCGGGACCCGGATCGTATCCGCAGTCCAGATCCGGGGATCCATCATGCCACGGATCGACCCGGTCACCACATGTTCCGGGGTGCTCTGGGCCGTCTTGATCACCTGCCGGCGAACCGCGTCGAGTTCAGGCCCGGGCAGCAGCGGCGTGATCATCTGCTCCCACAGCACGGCCAGGCCAGGCCCGGAGAACTGCTTCACCTGCCGCTCGATTCCGACGCTGTCGAGCCCCGGCGGCTTCAAGGCCCCATCGACCACTACGAGTCCGATGGTCTTGGTTGGGAACAGACGGGAGAACTGCCGAACAATCGGCGTCCCCATGCTGTGGCCGACCAGGACCGCCTGGTCCACCCCGGCGGCCTCCATCACGGCGTTCACGGCCCGGGCAAAGAACTCCATCGTGTAGGCCCGAACGGGCTTGTCGCTCCGGCCGTGGCCGGGGAGGTCGAGGGTCAGCACCCGGGCCCGTTGCTCGAGAACGGCCATCTGAAAGCGCCAGACCGTGAGATCACAGGCCCACCCGTGGACGAACACCACCGCGGTCCGGCCGGAATGGAGGCTCTTGTAGTGGATCCGCACCCCATCGAGGAAGGCGAACCGCGAGGGGGCGCGGGTCAGCAGATCGGCCTGGGCCGATCCGCGAGCCGGGACCAGAACGGCCAGGGCCAACAGGGCGTTCATGAAACGGGGCACCCCTGAAAGTACTCCACCCGGCCCCCTTTCGGCCCATCCGCCCCTCCGCCCGTATATTTGGGCCTCCCAAAACTTCTTCTCGGACTTCTCGGAGTAGCGATGCGTTTTCAGGCTGTGTTCGTCCTCGTGACCCTTGCCGCCAGCGGTGGCCTCCTGGCCCAATCCGATCCGTCGCGCCTGCGCGAGCGCGAGATCTTCAGGGAGCTGATCGAGGTCAACTCCAGCGACTCGGCGGGCAACACCGGGGTCCTGGCGGCGAAGATGGCCGACCGGCTCAAGGCCGCGGGGTTCCCGGCAAGCGACATCACCATCCTCGGATACGACCCGAAGTTCCAGAGCCTGGTGGCGCGGTACCGGGGCCGGAACACGGGCAAGAAGCCGATCATGATGATGGCCCACCTCGACGTGGTGGCCGCCCGCCGGGAGGACTGGTCGTTCGACCCCTTTGGCTTCCGGGAAATCGACGGGTTCTACTACGGCCGCGGGACCACCGACAACAAGGCCGGGGCCGCGACGCTGGTGGCGAACCTGATCCGGCTCCGGCAGGAGAACTTCGTTCCCGATCGCGATCTGATCATGGTCCTGACCGCCGACGAGGAAACGACCGGCCAGAGCATCACCTGGCTGATGAAGGAGCACCGGGCGCTGATCGACGCGGAGTATGCCCTTAACACCGATGGCGGGGGCGGCTCACTGAAGGACGGCAAGCCGCAGGCGTTCACGGTGCAGACCGCCGAGAAGATCTTCCTCAATCTCCAGCTCGACGTCCGGAACAAGGGCGGCCACAGCTCGCTCCCGGTCAAGGACAACGCGATCTACCGCCTCGCGGCGGGCCTGACCCGGGTGGGTGCCTACGACTTCCCGGTCCGGCTGAACGAAACGACGAAAGCCTTCTTCGATCGGGCCGCCGCCGCGGAAACCGGCCAGACCGCCGCTGACATGCGGGCGCTTGCGGCCACCAACGATCCTGCCGCGGCCGCACGGCTCAGCGCGACCTCCCCCTGGTTCAACTCGGTGATGCGGACCACCTGCGTCGCCACCCTGCTGACCGGTGGCCACGCCGACAACGCCCTGCCGCAGCTGGCCCGCGCCAACATCAATTGCCGGATTCTACCCGACGACAACCAGGAATCGGTCAAGGCGGCGCTGGTTCAGGCCATCGACGATCCGGGCATCGAGGTCACGGTGAAGACGCCGGCCCGGCCGAGCCCGCCGTCACCCCTCAGGGCCGACGTGGTCGGGCCGGTCGAGCGGCTGGTGAAGGAAATGTGGCCGACCGCGACGGTGGTGCCCGAGATGTCCACCGGCGCCACCGACGGGCTCGATGTGCGGAACGGCGGCATTCCGGTGTACGGCGTCGGGGCCCTGTTCGAGGACCTCAACGATTCCCGGGCCCATGGCCGGGACGAGCGGGTGGGGGTGGAGGCGTTTCACAAGGCGTCCGCGTTCTGGTACCGGCTGATCAAGGCCCTCACGTCGGGTGACAAGAGCGCATGACGATCTGGACCGGCCAAGGGGGATCAATGAGCCAGGAACTGTCCCGCCGGGAGTTCGTCGGGAGCGCGGCGGCGTTAGGCTTCGGCACCGCCATTCTTCCTCTCACCGGCATCCAGGCGCAGGGCGACGGTTTCTTTCGAGCGCCGCCTATGGAACGGGTTCGGGTGGGATTTGTCGGGATCGGCGGCCAAGGGAGCACTCACGTCGAGAATCTGCTCGCGATCGACGGGGTGGACCTCACAGCGGTCTGCGACATCCGTCCCGACCGGGTGGCGTGGGCTCAGGACAAGGCGGTCGGGGCGGGCCAACCCAAACCGAAGGGCTACAGCAACGGGCCGCTCGACTTCGAACGACTGTGCGCCGAGGAGGAACTGGACCTGGTGTTCACGGCCACGCCGTGGGAATGGCATGTGCCGGTTCTGCTCGCGGCCATGAAGCACGGAAAGCACGGCGCCACGGAAGTGCCGGCGGCCTACCGGATTGAAGACTGCTGGGCCATGGTCGAGGCTGCCGAGAAGTACCAGAAACACTGCGTGATGATGGAGAACTGTTGCTACGACCGGCTCGAGATGCTGGCGCTCAACCTGACCCGGAAGGGCCTGCTGGGCGAGTTGCTGCACGGCGAGTGCGGCTACAACCACGACCTTCGCGCCATCAAGTTCGCCGATGAGGGCGAGGGACTCTGGCGGCGGGCGCACGCGGTGGCGCGGAACGGGAATCTCTATCCCACCCACGGGCTGGGTCCGGTGGCCCAGGCGATGGATTTGAACCGCGGGAATCAATTCGACTATCTGGTGTCGATGAGCGGCCCCTCGCGCGGCCTCCAGGCCTGGGCCACCGAGCATCTCCCGGCCGAGAGCCCGAAGCGGCAGGAGCACTACAAACTCGGCGACGTCAGCGTCACCCTGATCAAGACCACCAGCGGGCAGTCGATCTACGTCACCCACGACACCAACCTGCCGCGCCCCTACAGCAGGAAGTACATCCTTCAGGGCACCAAGGGATTGGTCGAGGGCTACCCGCGCCGCGTTTACATCGAGGGCATGAGCGGCAAGGAAGACTCATGGGATCCGGCCGAGAAGTGGTTCGAGACCCACGACCATCCGCTCTGGCAGTCGGACGAGGTCAAGCAGGCGAGCCGGGGGCACGGGGGAATGGATTTTCTCGAGGATCTCCGGCTGATCCATTGCCTCCGGAAGGGACTTCCCACCGACAGCAACGTGTACGATGCGGCGGCGCTTTCGGCGATCACGCCACTGACCGAGCGCTCGGTGGCGAACCGCGCCAAGCCGATGTCGGTACCGGACTTTACCCGGGGGCGGTGGAAGACGATGCCTCAACTCGGGATCGTGGAACTGTAGCTAGGACTTCGATCGGCCGGGGGCCGGGGGGCGGGGGTCGAGAGCCGTCGCGGCCGGCGTGCCGGCAAACCCGACCCGATCCATCTTGCCCCAGCCGCGTCGCCCCCTGATGGCGGACCAGGTGCCCATCAGGCGCCAGAGGGATGTGAGTTGACGGTACCCGAAGCTCTCGAACACCCCAAGCCAGATCAGCCGCGCCAGGTCCTTCGACTTGGGGTACCGGTGAAACGACATCTCTTCCAGCACCACCGCGGCGACCGACAGGGCCGCGCCCAGAAAAACGGCCACGAGCAGAAAAGCGGCGAAGTACGCGGTTGACGCCCGGCCGGACAGCACGGTAGCGGCGAAGGCGAGATAGCCGCCCACCTCGATGACGGGGCCCAGCATCTCCAGAAAGACGAAGTAGGGATAGGCCACCCAACCGATCCGCCCGTAGCGGCGGCGGAACATCATCGATCGGTGCCGGATCAGCGTTTCGATCAGCCCACGCTGCCACCGGTCGCGCTGCCGCTTGAGGACCTTGAACGTGGTCGGACATTCGGTCCAGGCGGCCGGATCGGGCACGAACGCGACCCGGTACGGAATGCCCTGATCCCGGCAATAGCGATGAAGCCGCACGACCAGCTCCATGTCCTCGCCCACGGTCTCGGTGTCGTAGCCCCCAACCGCCACGACCAGATCCCGACGAAAAGTGCCAAAGGCCCCCGAGATAATCAGCGTCGAACCGGCCGCCTGCCACCCGACCCGGCCGGCCAGGAACGCGCGGAGATATTCGAGCGTCTGGAGCTGAGCCAGCAGCGACTTGGGCATGCCGACCTCCACCACGCTGCCATCCCGAATCACGCAGCCGTTGGCGATCCTGATGACGCCACCAGCCGCGACCGTGGTCCGGTCCTCCAGAAATGGGCGGACAATCCGCTGAAGCGCGTCCCGATCGAGAATGCTGTCGGCGTCGATGGCGCAGAACAGCGGGGTCCGGCACCGGTTGAGCCCGGCGTTGAGGGCGTCAGCCTTGCCGCCGTTGGCCTTGTCGATCACCCAGAGGTTTCGATAGCTCTGGCTGGTGTATACGGCGCGAACCTCGGCCGTGGCGATGGTACCGCTCGCCAGCCGATCGGTGGCCACGAGGTCGAACGCCTCGATGAGCCGGGGCAAGGTCCCATCCGCGGACCCATCGTTGACGACAATGACGTCGAACGCCGGATACTGGAGGGTCAGGAGCGAGCGGACCGACTCGACGCAGGTCGCCTCCTCGTTGTAGGCGGGGGCGATCATGGTGATCGGCGGCGCGCCAAGACTCGACAAGAGATCGTCGAGGTCGAGCGCCCGAACACGACGAACGTGGTGCCGGAGGACGCCGAACGCGGCGATACTGGCCGCGAGGTAGGTCAGGTTGAGCAGCAGGAAATAGCCGAGTACCACGATGTTGAGCCACAACACGACCCGCCACACGGCGTCCATCATGAAGCGTGGTACGCAGCGTTGATCTGGGCCACCAGGCCGGCGGCGCCGACTCCCTCGAGCGCTTCGACCACTCGAATGGGCACCCAGGGTGACTCATCGGCCAGCACCCGGCGAATGTCGTCGGCCGAGAATTCCGGATCGAGGCGGGCCACCGCCGCGAAGGCCCGTGCCCGGACCGACGGCTCGGGCGAGTCGAGGAAGGGGCGGATGGCGCCGAGGTGCTCGCGGCGACCGGTGACCAGCAGCAGGCCGAGCAGCGCGACGACGAGGTTCCGGTCGGTGGCCTGGCCGAGCAGTCGGACGGCCGGATCGGCCGCCTCAAGATCATTGAGTTCGGTGAGCGCCTCAACCGCCACGGCGCGGGAGCCGGGATCACCCGTCGGGCGCTCGATCGCCGCTCGGAGCGGTGCCGCCATCGCCGGCCCGACCCGGGCCAGCATCGAGGCGATGAGGCTGGGACGCCATTGGTGAAACCGGGGCAGCCGCTCCAGGACGGCGGTGGCAAGTTCCGGTGATCCGGACTGGGTCAGCGACCGCGCGGCCGCCATGGCCACGAGGTCGGACGGGTCATCGAGGGCGGCGACCAGGAGGTCGCGATACTGCCGCTGGCCCAGGAGGCCCAGTGTCCGGACGGCCCGGGCGCGGAACTCATCGCCGCGGTGCCCGAGGTCGGCCGCGAGCGGCTCAAGGTATGGGGCGGCCAGGCGTTCGATGATCTCCCGTTCGTCTCCCTCGAGCCGTCGGGCATAGCGAAGCAAGAAGTCGATGAAGAAGAACCGTTCGCGCGGCAAGACCAGGGCGTGGAGGGCATCGTCGGACCGGGTTCCCGCCAGGACACCGAGGAGGTCGGGTTCCCAGCGCTGTTCCCGGCTGTTCCAGTCCCGCTGTGCCCGGTTGTTGCGGACCCGCAGGCGGACGGCGCCACCAATGAGGACGGCCGTCAGCGCCAGGAGGCCAAGAATTCCGACCACCAAGCCGAAGAGAAAGGGATCCTCGGCCAAGAGCTCCGAGTTCATGGGGATGGCCGGGTCAGGTTCTTGATCCGGGCCACCAGTTCCGCCGGCGAGAACGGCTTCCGGACGTAGTCATTGGCGCCCAGCTCGAAGGCGCGGACTGCGTCGTGAGCGCCGGTGAGCGCAGTGAGCAGCATGATGGGCGTGTGACGATGGATTTCGGTCTTTCGCAACCGGGCGAGGATGTCGAACCCGTCAAGCCCCGGCAGCTTGGCGTCGAGCACAATCAGACTGATGCCGTCACCGGCCGCGGCAGCCAGGACGTCCTTACCGCTGACGTGATGGCGGACCTCGAAGCCTTCGCGCGCAAGCCGATCCTTGACGAGGGCGACCACCATGGGATCGTCCTCACCGAACAGTACCAGCTTGGAGCTCGCGGCGACCGGCGCGGGGGCGGGTTCAGGCGGGCCCGGATCGGGGAGCGATTGAGGAGCCGTCGCGACGAGGCCCTTGGTGACGAGTTCCAGTTGCGCCACCAGTTTGGCGAGGCGCGAAGGGAGCTCGTCAGCGACACTCTTTTCAACCCGGCCGGCGGCTTTCGAGACATCGGGAAACCCGTAACTCCCCGCCGAGCCGCTGAGTTGGTGGCCCAGCTGGGCAAGGCGGCTCACGACCCCAGGGGCGGCGAGGGACTGCTGCAGCTGCCGCAGCTCGGTGAGGACCCCGAGCGCCCCGAGCGCGAACTCCCGAATCAGCTCGTCGGGGAGGTCACTCATGGCAATTCACCATGCAATCCCGTAGTCCTCGCCATCGGTGCTGGAGCCGCCCCAGAACGACCCGTGCTTCCAGTCGAAGAAGATGGCATTGATGGGCCCGGATGTGCTACGGGCAAAATCGAGGGTGTAGCCCATCCGCCGCAAGTCGTCCCGGACCCATGGGGGCATGGCATCGTTGAGCGTGGCCCGGCCGGGCCTCGAATCGTGGGCGCCGAACGAGCTCTGCATCTGGTAACTTACGATGTTTGGCGCCTCGGTGGCCTGCTGCACGTTCATCCCGAACTCCACCATGTTGAGGAAGAACTGGAGCAGGTTCTGATCCTGGGTGTCCCCGCCCTGCACCGCCATCGAGACGAACGGCCGGCCGTCCTTCAACGCGAGGGTGGGCGTGAGGGTCACCCGGGGCCGCTTGCCTGGTTCCATCACGTTGAACGGATTCTCGGCCCGATCGAGCACGAAGCTCTGGGCCCGCTGGCTCAAGCCGACCCCGGTCCTCCCGGCGACCACCGCCGGCACCCAGCCGCCGCTCGGCGTGACCGACACGACCCAGCCCTGTTCGTCGGCGGCCTGAATGGATGTCGTTCCGGCGCGGAAGGCAGAGTCGAACGGCATGGCGCCGAACTGAGTGCCGCTGTGATCGGTCGTATTGGCCGGGGGCTTGGCCGCGGGCGGCCAGGCTTTGAGGAGATCGAGGAACGGGTTGGTGCCGCCCTGGAACGGATAGGGATCCCCGGGCTTGATGGTGGGATCGTTCCGGTCCCAATTGATTTCACCGTATCGCTTGCGGGCGTAGTCCTTCGAGAGCAAGCCCTTGATCGGCGTTGCCGGCGGGAAGGCTGGATCGCCGTAGTAGAAATCCCGGTCGGCGAAGGCGAGACTCATGGCCTGATAGACCGTATGGACGTAGCGGGCACTGTTGTAGCCCATCGACTTGAGATCGGCGTTTTCGAGAATGTTCAGAGCCTGGAGCATGGCCGGCCCTTGCTGCCATTCACGAAGTTTGTAGACCTCGATCCCACGGTATGAGGTTGAAACCGGCTCTTCGATCTTGACCCGCCAGCGGGCCAGGTCGTCCTTGGTGAACAGCCCGCCCTGCTCCCGCACCGAGCGGACCAACTCGTCGGCAATGTCGCCCCGGTAGAACCGATCGTAGGCGGCGTAGATCGCTTCCTTCCGGCTCTTCCCCCGCTTGAGCGCCTGCTGCTCGGCCTCGACCAGCTTGCGGAGGGTGGCGGCGAGGTCGGCCTGGCGGAAGATCTCGCCGGCGGCGGGCGCTTCCCGCGGCTCGCCGGCGTGGGTCAGGAACAAGGCCTTCGAGTAGGGCCACTGCTTGATCCACGCCTTGTTGCCTTCGATGCTGTTGGCGGTCTGCTCCTCGATCGGATAGCCGTCCGCCATCTCGATCGCCGGGGCCAGGACGTCCTTCAAGCTCATCGTGCCGTACTCGGCCAGCATGGTCAGCAGGCCGCCCGGCGTGCCCGGGGTGATCGCGGCGAGCGGGCCGAACTCGGGCGGGTAGTTCATGCCCTTCGCGTGGTAGAACGCGGGGGTCGCTCCGGTCGGGGCCACACCGAGGGCGTTGATCCCGATCACCTTCTTCAAGCCGGGATGATAGATCAGCGCCTGGGTCTCGCCGCCCCAGCTCAAGACGTCCCACATGGTGGTGACAGCGCCCAGCATGGCACAGGTGGCATCGACCGCGTTTCCACCGCGTTGGAAGATCATCGCGCCGGCCGTCGCCGCGAGCGGCTTCCCGGTAATGGCCACCCAGTGGCGGCCATGGAGGACGGGCTTGACTGTGCGTTGGCCCTCTGCCTGATCCGCGACTAGCCCAAGAAGCAGGGTGACGGCGACGACGAGCGGACGGATGCGGAGCATCGGCGGCCTCCAGTGAGTTGGCTGGCGGGAGCGGGAACCTTCAGGAAGATAGCGCCGCTCTTTGGCGGACGGCGTGGACGAAGTTCCGCTTCGAGAGTTCGCCAAGAGTAAAGAACGCGGCCCGATCCTCACCTCCCAGGACGGCCGTCACGATCGGCTTCCGCGAACGGCCGCCGAACCTGAGCCTCGGCGGTCGTGACGATCACGACGCCAGCTAAAACGGTCAATCTGCGCATCGGGCCTCCCCGCGGACTCGGGAACAACGGCGTGGTGCGCGGGGGAATCTATGGGGTTCTGGGTCGGGAGGCGGGAGGCCTAGTAGGCGGCGCCGGTCGTGGTCGTCCGGACCGAGGGGAGGTCCGCTTCACCGTCTGCCGGATGGGCGGGCCACTCGTCGCCGACGGCCAGCTTGTTGGATGCGTTGAGCGCCGCGACCTTGTAACACTCGGCCAGGGTCGGGTAGTTGAAGACGGTGCGCATGAAATATTCGAGCCCGCCGCCGAGGCCAATGACGGTCTGGCCGATGTGCAGCAACTCCGTGGC
>JAYUZK010000230.1:0-7905 GCA_043751835.1 Gemmatimonadota bacterium
GGCCTCGACAACGACCTGGAGATCCTCCAGGCGATCCGCGATGTCACCGACCGGGAACTGCGGGTCGATGCCAACTGCGGATGGACCCGGAAACAGGCCATCCGGATGCTGCCGGTGCTGGAGGAGTTCGGTGTGACCGTGCTGGAACAGCCGCTGTTGCCCGATGACATCGACGGCCTGGCGGCGGTGGCGAAGGCCTCCCGGATCCCGGTCATCGTGGACGAAAGCTGTCTCACCGCCGCGGACCTTCCCCGGTTGGTCGGCCTGGTCGACGGGATCAACATCAAGCTGGCCAAGACCGGGAGCCTCCGCGAGGCGCTCCGGATGATCGCGATTGCCCGAGCCAATCACATGATGGTGATGGTGGGGTGCATGGTGGAGACGTCGATCGCCATCACGGCGGCGGCCCATTTCACGCCGCTCGTCGACATCGCCGATCTCGACGGCGCCGCCCTGTTGTCCCACGATCCGTATGTCGGCGCCACCATCGACAAGGGGCAGATCCGGCTCCCGACTGGTCCCGGGCTTGGGGTGTCTCCTCGGGTCTAGGTCCCCGCGCACTCGAGTCCGCATTCCTGTCATGACGGGCCGGGCGTCAGTGGAGTGACGCAGACCCCGACTACATTCCCGCCCGATGGCTCCGCTCTTTGCGCACGTCGCCCTGCCGCTACCCGTCCCGGCGCCCTATAGCTACGCGATTCCCGAAACGCTGGCTGATCGGGTTGTTCCGGGCGCTCGGGTTGTTGTGCCGGTGCGCCGCCGCGAAATGGTTGGGATCGTGGTGGCCGTCGACGACCAGGCGCCCTCGGTCGCCGCCCGCGACGTGCTGGCGGCGCCCGACGACACCCCCGCTCTCCCTGACACGCTACTCAAGACGGCGCAGTGGATGGCCGGGTATTACGGCTCGCCGATCGGGGTCACGCTGAAGGCGATGCTGCCGTCGCCGCTCTGGGGCGAGTCGGAGGTGATGCTCGAGATTCGCGATCCTTCCAGGATGGGTGGCACCGCCGGTGATCTCCTCCGCTGGCTCGAACGGCACGGCGGCCGGGGCCCGATCCGCGCCGCCGAGCGAGCCCTCAAGAAACCGTTGTGGAGCGCCGCGGACCGGCTGGTTCGTGTCGGCGCATTGGCTATCGAGGTCGTCCCTCCCGAAACCGACGCGGCGACGGCCACGTTCCGCGCCTTCGAAATCGCCGGCGAAACGCTTGGCCTGCTGGAGCGGGAGGAGCGGTTCGCCAAGCGCCCCCGGCAGC
Source organism: Gemmatimonadota bacterium (assembly GCA_043751835.1). Taxonomy (GTDB): domain Bacteria; phylum Gemmatimonadota; class Gemmatimonadetes; order Gemmatimonadales; family GWC2-71-9; genus SHZU01. Next base: position 1,254 of record JAYUZK010000230.1, read on the forward strand.
GCGCCCTCTATGAAGCGCTGGAGCAGGCCGAGGCGCCGCTCGCGGCCGAGCACCTCCGAACCACCCTCAAGTTCAGTCAGGCCGTGATCGGTGGCCTCGTCGACGCGGGCCTCGCCCGGCCGGTCGACATCGAGCGCTACCGAGACCCGTTCAAAGCCATGGACGCGAGTCCGCCCCCAGGGACGCTCTCCGCGCCGCAGCGGGAGGCGGTGACGCGGCTCGAGGCGCTCAAAGCGGGGCAGGGCGCGGTCGTGTTCGGGGTGACGGGCAGTGGAAAGACACTGGTATATCTCGAAGCGATCCGCCGGGCGGTGGAATCGGGCCTTGGGGCGATCATTCTGGTGCCCGAGATCGGGCTCACGCCTCAGACGGTGAGCCGGGTCCGGGGGATGTTCGGCGACCAGGTCGCGGTGCTCCACAGCGCGCTCTCCGAGGGGGAACGGGCCGACGCCTGGCGGGCGCTCCGCCGGGGCGAGCGCCGGGTGGCGGTTGGCCCACGGTCGGCGGTCTTCGCGCCGGTCTCGCCGTTAGGCTTCGTGGTGGTGGACGAGGAACACGAGGCGACCTACAAGAACGGCGAGGCGCCGCGCTATCACGCCCGGGACGTGGCGCGGGTTCGCTGCCGGCTCGAGGGAGCCCGGCTGGTGCTTGGAAGCGCGACCCCCTGCCTCGAGACCGCCGCCGAGGTCCTCGACGGGCGGCTCGCGATGGTCAGGTTGCCCGACCGGATCGAGGCGCGGCCCCTGCCGCCGGTTGAGCTGATCGACATGCGGACGGCCGAGCGGGTGAAGGGTGTGGGCGGGGTGCCCTGGTCGGTCGCGCTTGACGACGGCCTCCGCCGCGCGCTCGCTCGCGGGGAACAGGCTCTGCTGTTGCTCAACCGGCGCGGGTTCGCGGCGTTCCTCCAGTGCCAGGACTGCGGCGCTGTGCGGATGTGCCCGCATTGCAGCATCTCGCTCACGCTCCACCGGAGCCCCGCCGCCCTCAAATGCCATTACTGCGGGTTCGCCGCGCCGGCGGAACAGAGTTGCAGCACCTGTGGCCACCCGGTGACCCGCGCTCTCGGCATCGGCACCCAGCAGGTGGAACAGGTGGTGGCCGAGCGGATCCCGGGGGCGCGGATCGCCCGGATGGATCTCGACACGACCGGCGCCAAATGGTCCCACCACCGGATTCTCGACCGGGTCGGGAAGGGTGAGGTCGACGTGCTGGTGGGGACGCAGATGGTGGCGAAGGGGATCGACTTCCCCAACGTGACCATGGTCGGCGTGGTCGATGCCGACACCGGGCTCCACCTCCCCGATTTTCGCTCGGCCGAGCGGACCTTCCAGCTCATCACTCAGGTGGCAGGGCGGGCGGGGCGGGGGCCCAAGGGTGGGCGGGTCCTGGTGCAGACCCGGAGCCCCGATCATCCCGCGCTCCGGTTTGCGGCCAAGCACGACACTGAGGGATTCTGGGCGGCCGAACGGGCTGGCCGGGAGGATCCACCCTATCCGCCGGCGACGGCGCTGGTCAACATCCTGGTATCAGGAACCGATCCCAAGCGAGTCGCGGCGGAATGCAGCCGGGTCACCGACTGGATCGGCGGGCTCGTGTCACGGCATCGACTCCCGGTCGTCGTGCTTGGTCCCGCCCCATGCCCGATCGAGAAGGTCAAGGACCGCTTTCGCTGGCATCTCCTGCTCAAGGGGCCGGCGGAAGCGTTAGGCAGGATCGTCCGTTACGCCGCGCCACGGCTCGAGGCGCACGAGGGCGCACGGGTGGTGATCGATCGGGATCCGGCGGCGGTGTTGTAGTCGGCCTATCGGCCCCGCCGCCCCAGCCGGAGGTCCACGCCGGCGTACGCCCACCGACCCGGCGCCGGCTCGAAGACTCGGCCGCCGAAGCCATTCACCGTCACGGCCGCGACGTACCGCCGGTCCCACAGATTGTTGACGCCGATGAACGGGGCCAGCGCGGCCGGCCCCCGGCTCGAACGCTGCCAATGCAGCCGGAGCGAGGTGACGCCCGCGCCCCAGCCGGGGGCGGCCAGGGTATTCCGATCATCCGCGAAGTACCTCGACACGATCTGCTGATCCCATTCGACACCGACCGGTCCCACGCTGGCCGCCACGATACCGCGGAACACGTGCCGCGGGACGCCGGGGACCTGACGTCCATCGAGCGTGTCGGTCGCCGCCCCATTCCGGATCAGGTAGCGATCGAACCGCGCGTCGGTGTGGGTGTAGCTCAGCGTGACCGAGGTCCGGCGAACCGGTTGCCAGGAGACGCCGGCCTCGACTCCCCGAATCAGCAGCCGCCCGGCGTTCTCGAAGAAGGCCCGGCCGTCCCGCTCCCGGGCCTGCACCAGGGCATCGGAGACCCGAGCACGGTAGAGGGCCAGGCTTGCCGTGACCGGTCCCGTGGTCCGGCCACCCACCTCGACGTTGAGCGTGCGCTGGGGCCCGAGGGCGTCGTTGAAGCCCACGGTGCCGTTCGACTGGTTCACCAGCTCGGTGGTGGTTGGCGTCTCGAAAGCTGTCGAAACCGAGGTGTACGCGGCGATGTCCCGCCCGAGCCGCCAGTTGAGTCCTAAGCTGCCGCTCGCCGCGCTCATCGACTTCTGTCCGCCCTGATCCACGCCGTCGCTGAGGTGGTGGTCGCGCACCCGGAACCGAACCTGATCGTATCGGCCGGCCGCCAGAATGGTCAGCCGATCGGTCGGCTCGAGGTGGAGACTGGCAAAGGGCCCAAGCTCCGTGACCGTCTCGCGCTGATCGGCGACGACGGTGTCGCTGGGCACCCCGCGCACCGACCGCCGGTTGATCCGGTCGTCCCGCATAGTCTGCAGGTCGGCGCCGAATCCGAGCCGGGCGCGAGGGGAAAGCTGGCGCTGGGTCGTGACCCGGGCGCCGCCGGCCACCCGGTCAATGCCGCTCCAGGTGCCGACTGTTGGCCCGGTGGGCCCCGGCGGCGCGGTGGCGAGCGGATTTTCGAGATTCCGGATCAGTCCGAATACCGTCGCTTCCAGCGTGTTCCCCCGTTCGTCGGCATGGGAAATCGTGGCGCCGACCTGGTGCTGGGACACGCTCTTGTCCGAACCGCGGAGGATGTTGTTGGCAGCGGCGCTGTCACGATTGGCGGTCAGCTCGGCCAGGGTGAGGGCGCCCGGATTCCGGGCCCGCGGGCTCGCGGCACCGAAGTAGCGCAGCTTGAGGAGCCACTGGGCGGAGAGAATCCGGTTGGCGGCGACGGACCATTGATTGGCGAGCGAACCGCTCTGCTGCCGGAAACCGTCGGAGTTGAACCGGGCAAAACTTGCGGCGGTGGTCCAGGCGCCCGCCTGACCACCGATCCGGGCCGACAGGCGAGAGGTGCCGGCGCTCCCACCGAGCATCCGGATCCGGCCTTCGACGGGACCGCCCGCCAGGGCGCTGGTGAACGCCACCACCCCGCCGCCGGCGTTGCCATAGAGCGCCGAGGCCGGCCCGGAAATGACCTCGGCCCGATCGATGGTGCCCAGGTCGAGGTTGCTGAGCTGGCTCTGGCCGTCCGGCAGTGTCTGGGGAATGCCGTCGAGGAGCACCTTGATACCCCGGATGCCGAAATTGGCGCGGGCCCCCGCGCCCCGGATCACCAGGCGCTGGTCGAGCGACGGATTGAACCGGTTGAAGAGGAAGACGCCCGGGAGCCTGCCTAACGCCTCGTCGAGCCCGTTCTGGAGCTGGCCGCCGCGAAATGCGGCGCTGTCTGCCACGGCTACTGGTGCCGGAACCCGGAGCCGACCCTCGGCGCCACGGGTGATCCGAACTTCGAGGGTCTCGAGCCGGGTGGCGGCCGAGTCCTGCGCGCCGAGCTGACCGGTCCAGGCCAGGCCAGCCGCCAGCAGGAGGGGTGATCTTCGGATAAGCGCAAGCATGGTTGAAGGATAGCCTGCTTGATACCGGCTCGGGGGAGGGCCTACCTTTCGGCCGTCCATGACTGCCGTGACCCCCGACTTCGCGCTGCCGCCCTTCGCCGGCGCCCCGGACGCCCGGTTCTCCCCGGCGCCCGCCGACGGTGTGATGCCCGAAGACTTCTTCTCGACCTCGAATCTGCCGACTTACGTCCGGGCCGGTGGCGGGTGGGTGATGCCCGAACGGCCGCGGATGGACGGGGTGATCGTGAAGAGGAACGGCCGTCTCGAGACCGTCGAACCTCGTCTGGTGAAGCGGGGCGAGCCGGTGGCAATGGGCTTGGCCGAGGACGGTTCCGGCGGGATCGTGGTCTGGTCCGCCGGGTTCCTGGGCGGGAGCACCAGTGCCAACGAGTTCCGGTTCATGTCCACCGAGGTGAGCCGGGAGCGGCCGGTCAACTACGAGGACCTCGCGCTACAGGTCGAAACCGAGCGCCGGCGGGAGGGCTACCTGGTCTGGGTGGTCGGGCCGGCCCTGGTGCACTCGCGGGCCCGGGCAGACTTCGAATGGTTCATCGCCAACGGGTACGTGAACGCGGTGCTGGTCGGAAACGCCGTCGCGGTCCACGACATCGAGGCGGCCATTTACGGAACCACGCTCGGCATGACCAGCACGGGCCAGGCGGCTGAGAGCGGTCACGGCCTCCACATGCGGGCCATCAATCGGGTCCGGGCCGCGGGGTCGATTGAGGCGGCCGTGGCCCAGGGGATCGTGGCCAACGGCATCATGCACTCACTGGTAACCCGCCGGATTCCGTACGTCCTGGCGGGATCGATCCGGGATGACGGGCCACTCCCTGGCGTAATCACCGATACCACCAAGGCTCAGGATGCCATGCGGGCCCATACCGTCAAAGCCACCGGCGCCGTCTTCATCGCCACCGCGCTCCACGCCATCGCGGTGGGCAACATGCTGCCCGCGTTCCACAGCCACCGGGGCCAGCCGGAAGCGTTGATGACGATCTGTGTCGACCAGACGGAGTTCGTGGTGACCAAACTCAAGGACCGGGGTACCCACCAGGCGTTCGGCGTGGTGACCAATGCCCAGGATTTCATGCATGTCTTTCGACACTATGTGGAGCGATGCCGCCAATCCTAACGACCACCGGCCCGGGGATCGGGGAGGGCTGGAGCCGCCTCGTCGCGCTGGTCAGCCAACGCCTGCCCGTCGCGCACATCGACGGGGTTTGGGTCTTCCGGACGATCCGGCATCAGACCCGCGATTTCGGCACGGCCGTCCTGTCGCGGGTCGAGGGCGACCGGCGCCGGATCTACACCGCGAGCTTCATTCTCACGGTCAAGGGGAAGACTCGGGGTCAGTTCGAGTCGACCATCAGTGAGGTCGGGAGCGGGCCCCTGGAGGCGCTGGCGGAGTTGCTGGCGCTGGTTCCGAAGCGGGCCGAGGACGAGGAGCCACCGATCCAGATCGCGGTGGAGCAGTGGTTCCCACGGGAGTTGGCGGCGGTTGCTGACGAGGGATGAGAGCACGGCCCGGGTCGAACGGTTCCGCCGGTACCTGAAGGACCGGCGGCTGCCGGTCACGCGGCAACGGATCACGGTGGCCGAGACCCTGCTGGGCAGCGAGGATCATCCCTCGGTGGAGGTGCTCCGGCGGAGGTTGGTGGACCGGGGCGTGCACGTCGGCCTCGCGACGCTCTATCGCACGGTGGAAGCCCTGGTCGAGAGCGGCCTGGTGCTGGCCCATGACTTCGGGGAGGGCTTCAAGCGATTCGAGCCGGTGGGTGATCGCCGGGAACACGCCCATCTGGTCTGCCGGCGGTGCGGCCGGGTGACCGAGTTCAGCAACGACCGGCTCGAACGGATGTTCCGGATGACGGCCGACGAGCACCAGTTCCATTACGAACGGCACCGGGTCGAGATCCACGGGATCTGCGCCGAATGCCGGAGCCGGGACCTCCCGGCGGGGGCACGATGACCGAGGGAAGCGCTGCGGGTCCGCTGGTCGCCTTCGTTGGCGGCATCCTGAGTTTCCTGTCGCCCTGCGTGCTCCCGCTGGTGCCATCCTACCTCGGCTTCATCACGGGGTACACGATCGAGGAAATGGGGAATCGCCGCCGGCTCGCGATGACCCACGCGTTCCTCTTCGTGATCGGGTTCTCACTCATCTTCATTCTCCTCGGCGCCACCGCCACCGCCTTGGGCTCGACCCTCCTGTACTACAAGGAAACGATCATTCGGGTCGCCGGCGTCCTGATCGTTCTCTTTGGGCTCTACTGCCTTGGCGTCATCAAACTCGGCGTCCTGAGCCAGGAACGGCGGATTCACCTCGAGCGGAAGCCGATCGGCATGCTGGGGTCCGTGCTGGTCGGGATGGCGTTCGGGGCTGGATGGAGCCCGTGTATCGGGCCAATTCTGGGCGGGATTCTGACCATGGCCGCCACCGAGGCCGATCTAGGCCGGGGTGTCCTCCTGTTGGCGGCCTACTCTGCCGGCTTGGCGGTACCGTTCCTCTTGGCGGCCTGGGCGGTTGAGTCCTTTCTCGACTGGTTCAAGTCCTTCCGGAAGTACATCAGTCTGGTCCAGAAGGTCAGCGGCGTCCTGCTGATCGCGGTCGGTCTGATGATCGCGACCGGACAGTTTACCCGGCTGGCGGGTTACCTCATCAGGCTCACGCCGGAGTTCCTCTACAAGCGGCTATAACCGGCCCTTCCAGCCATCGACGATTCGAGCGGCCCGAAACAGTCCATCGGCCACCTG
>JAYUZK010000231.1:0-3715 GCA_043751835.1 Gemmatimonadota bacterium
CATCTTCGGGCCGAAGGGGCAGGGGCTGCATGAGAAGGACGAGTATGTCGAGCTCGACAGCCTGGCGCCGGTCGTCGACATCTTGGTGGATACCACGAGGCGGTTCTTCGAAACCCGGTCCTGACACGAGGGGGAGTTCATGAAGCAGTTGGGGTGGATGGTGACCGCGCTGGTCGCCGCGGCGACGCCGATGGCCGCACAGCGGCCGATCAAGGTTTTCATTTCGATCGACATGGAAGGCATCACCGGTGTGGTGACCGCCGACCAACTGGGGCCGACCGGGTTCGAGTACGAGCGGTTCCGGGGCTTGATGACCGGCGAAGCGCTGGCTGCGATCCAGGGCGCCCGCGAAGCCGGCGCCACCGAGTTCGTGGTGGCTGACTCGCACGGCAATATGGAGAACCTCCTAATCGACCGATTCTCGCCCGATGTGATGATCGTCCGGGGGGCTCCGAGGCCGCTGGTGATGATGCAGGGAATCGATTCGACATTCAGCGCGGCCATGTTCATCGGGTACCACGCCGCCACGACCAACCCGAACGGTGTCAGGGCGCACACGATGTCCAGTGCCACGTTCGCGGCGGTGGAGATCAATGGTGCGCCGATGGCGGAATCGGGGGTGAATGCGGCCATCGCCGGCGCGTTCGGCGTCCCCGTGGTCATGGTGAGCGGGGATGAGCAAGCGGTCGGCGAAGTTCAGAAGCTGCTGGGAGACGCCGAGGGGGCGGTGGTGAAACATTCCCTCGGGTTCCACTCGGCGGTGACGATGACGCCTGAAGCGGGGCAGGCGCTGATCCGGGCCAAGGCCAAGGCGGCGATCGGGCGGCTCAAGGACTTCAAGCCGTATCAGATCCGCGGCCCCTACGCGCTCGACCTCACCTACAAGAACTACACCCCGGCGGAAGCCATGGCGTTGCTTCCGGGAATCGAGCGGAGGACGGCCCACACCATCCGGTACACCGCCAAGTCGATCCTCGACGTGGCCCGCTTCCTCGAGTTTTCGACGACCTACCGTTCGGACCTGACGCCCTAGGCGGGGCGCTCGGAGAGCCGGGCCGTGGCGGCGCGGACCGCCAGGGCCAGTTCGGCCACCTGGAAGGGTTTCTGGAGGCGCTTGGCGCCCGTTCGCACCATGAGGGCCTCGTTGGCTTCGGAATGGAGGTCCCCGCTGGTGAGAATGACCCGGCCCCGGAGCGTCGGATCCCGTTCCATCAGTCGTTCGATCAGCTCCGTGCCGGACATCCCGGGCATGTTGTGATCGGTCACCACGACGTCGAAGCGTTCGGTCCCGATCCGGGCCAGCGCCTCTTCGGCCGACATGACGATCACGGTTCGGAATCCCACCCGATCGAGACACTTGCCCATGCTGCGGCAGACCATCGCGTCGTCATCGACGAACAGAACCGACCACGGGGTTCCGTCGGGGCGGAGATTGTCGCTTGGCTTCGGCAGCGTCAGACGTTCGTTCATGCCGCCGCGGTGACCTGGCTGATTTTTTCCCGGAGGACCTGCGCGGTGAACGGCTTGAGGATGTAGCCGGTCACACCGGCTTCGACCGCCTGCATGATGTATCCCTGCCCGCTGCGGGTGGTGACCATGAGGACGGGCGTCCTGGCGGTGGCGGGGTTGGCGCGGAAGGCCCTGACGAAATCGAGCCCGCCCATGACCGGCATGTCCCAGTCGGTGATGACGAGCTCGATCGATGGATCCCATGCCTCCAGCGCCTGTCTGCCGTCGCCGGCCTCGACGACGTCGGTCACGCCGATGCTCTTCAGGGCGTTGACGACGATGCGTCGCATCGTCGCCGAGTCATCCACCACGAGGCACTTCATCTGGTCTCGCTACCCGAGAAAGTCCGGATCCCGGGCCAGGCGGCGGGCGACCTGGTCGATCACCTCGGGAGTGTCGTAGTGACCGGAGGCCAACCGTTCGCCGATCTGCTTGAGCCGATCCGGCGGAAGGGACGACTTGGCCGCCCGGCCCTCGGTCTGTTCCGAGAGGGATTTTGCTTCGTCGGACACCTCGACGGAGTCCTTGCGGGCGGCGGTGTCGTTGGCTTTGGCGGCCCGGTTCGGAGCCGTGCCGGCCTTCTGGGCTTCCTGCGCCCGGGCGCTCTCGACTGCCGCCGGGTCAGGCTTTCTGGACGGGCCGTGCGGTGAGGTCGGATTGATCGCCATACGTCGCTGCTCCTTCGGACCACGCTGTTAGGCGGGCGAAGCCTCCGCCCCCCTCGGATACCTACTATCGGACGACCAGCAAGGAACTTGAACGCAGGCTCCGTGCCGGGAAGAAACCGCCGGTCAAGGCTTGCCGATTCGGGGGTCGCCGACGGGCCAACGGTGCTCCCGCTTTCTCACCCGCGGCACCTCGTCCATCTCTTGCAACTGCAACAGGGTATCGGCACAGCGGCCAAAATCTTGAAGCGTCATTCCCGAACTGGCGTACCTCTTGCCCTTCTCGCTCCCGGGACCACTCGAACCGGCAATTTGTGCCCGACGATGATGGGGTCTCTTCCGGGTACACCGGATCAATCGACCGACTGACACCGGCACGGCAATCGGAGAGCTCGGGGCGCATGGGCACCAACGTTCTCGAACAACAGGCGGCTGTCGCCAGCACGGGGCGCGCCGTCGATATCAAACAGATCCTCCGCCGGGGGCTCTCCCACCATCAGGCTGGGGAGTGGACCCTCGCGCTCAAATGCTACCAGGCGGTGCTGGCGGTGGAGCCGGAGCAAGCTGACGCCCTCAACCTGACCGGTGTCCTCGCCCATCAGATGGGGGACCACGCCCTGGCCGTAAGCCTGCTTGAGCAGGCCGCGGCGCTCGATCCCCGGGCACCTGATTTCGCCATCAACCTTGGACTTGCCCGGCAGGCGCTCGGAGATCTCGGGCCGGCGCGGGCCGCGTTCGAGCGGGCAGTCTTGCTCCGTCCGGCGGCCCCCGCGGCCCATATCCATCTTGGCACCGTCCGCCGTCTGCTCGGCGATCTGACCGGCGCGGTCTCGGCCTACGACCGGGCCTTGGCGCTCGATCCCGGATTTGCCGAGGCCCATGCGACCCGGGGGGCGGTGCTGCATTTGCTGGGGCGGCTCGCTGATGCCGAGCGGTCGCTCCGGCACGCCATCGAACTCAAGCCTGACTTTGCCGAGGCCCATTCGGATCTCGGCTCCTTGCTGCAGGCGACCGATCGGCGGGAGGAGGCGATCACCGAGTACCGGACCGCCATCATGCTGAAGCCGGATCTCGTCGAGGCCTACGCCAACCTGGGAACCGCCTTCGTGGCGGACGGAAAGATGGAAGCGGGGATCGCGGCCTACCGGCAGGCGCTCGCCGTGGTTCCCTCCCATTACGAATCGCTGGTGAATCTCGGCATGGCGCTGCAGGGCAGCAACCTGTTCGATGACGCGGTGGCTTCGTTCGAGGCCGCGGCGGTGGTTCGGCCCGGCGCCAAGGAGCCCTATGTCCATTTGGGGGCGATTCTTCAGGCCCAGAACCGACTGACCGAGGCGCTTACGGCCTTCGATCTTGGCCTTGAGCGAGTCGGGCCCGATGCCGACCTCCTGAGCGGGCGGGGTGGTGTGCTTCGGCATCTCGATCGCCTCGCCGAGGCGATCCGGGACTATCGCGGGGCGCTGGCACTCACGCCCCATTCCGCCAAGCTCGAAACCAATCTTGCCACGGTGCTCCACGCCGCCGGCGATGAGACCGCGGCG
>JAYUZK010000232.1:0-2745 GCA_043751835.1 Gemmatimonadota bacterium
ACGACCCCGAGGTGTTCGTCGAGCGGATTCCGTTCGCCGAGACCCGGGACTACGTCCGCCGGGTCACCCGAAACGCGGCCGTCTACCGCTCGCTCTACGTCCAGCCGGTGCCGTGAGCCACGATCCCTACGGCGCGCTCCGCCACCAGGGATTCCGCCGCTATCTCGTCGGTCACATCCTGGCGGTGCTGGGACAGGCGATGATGGCGGTGGCGGGGGGGGGGGAGTTGTACGAGCGGACCCATTCGGCGCTGGCGTTAGGCATCGTCGGGCTGGTCCAGGTCGTTCCGATGGTCACGCTGATCCTGCCGGCCGGCCACCTCGCCGACAGTGGCGACCGGCGCCGGGTCCTGATCGGGGCCGAGCTGCTGATCGCGCTCGCAGCCGCCGGTCTCGCGGCGGCTTCGCTCACACGGGCGCCCGTGGCGACGTACTACCTCCTGTTGGCGCTGTACGGAGCCGGACGGACGTTTCAGCTCCCGGCCAAGCAGGCCATCATGCCGAACCTGCTGCCGATCGGCACCCTGCAGAACGCCATCGCCTGGAACAGCGGCGGCTGGCAGACCGCCGACGTCCTCGGCCCGGCACTCGGCGGCTGGCTGATTGCCTGGACCGGCGGGGCGGTGGCGGTCTACGGCGTCTGCGCCGCGACGGCGCTGATCTTCATCGTCCTGATCGGGCGGGTCGACGTGACCAGGCCGACGGGAAGCGGCACCCCGCTCTCCTGGCATGCGTTGCTCGAGGGGATCCGGTTCGTGCGGGGCTCGCCGATGCTGCTCGCGGCCATGTCGCTCGATCTCTTCGCCGTGCTGCTGGGCGGGGTCATGGCGCTGCTTCCGATCTACGCCAAGGACATCCTCCACACCGGGCCGGCCGGCCTGGGCTGGCTTAGGGCGGCGCAATCCGTCGGCGCGCTGCTGACCTCGTTCGCCCTGGCCCATCGGCCGCCATTGGAACGGGCCGGCCGGGCCCTGCTCGGGGCGGTGGCGGGATTCGGAATCGCGATGGTCGTGTTCGGCGTGTCGCGGACCTTCTGGCTCTCGTTCGCGATGCTGCTGGTGGCGGGCGGGTTCGACGCCGTCAGCGTGGTCATCCGGCTGGCACTCGCCCAGCTCGCCACCCCGGATTCGCTTCGGGGCCGCGTTTCGGCGGTCAACAGCCTGTTCATCGGAATGTCGAACGAGCTCGGGGAGTTCGAATCGGGCTTTCTCGCCAGCATCGTCGGGCCGATGATCGCGGTGGTAGCGGGCGGGATCGGGGTGATCGCGGTGGTCGGCTGGGTGAGCGTGGTGTGGCCGAACATCCGGCGGCTCGAGCGCCTCGACCAGAGCGCCGCCTGAATTCTGGGGGCGACAACTGGCGGCGGTGCCGAGCCCCGGCGATGTTTCAGACCATGCGATCAACCCGGCTGCTCCTCCTTCTCGGCCTGGCCTCGGGTTCGGCCCTCGCTCAGGGGAAGCCGGTCGAACTGACCCGGCCCGACGCGAAGCTGAACGAGTCCTTCTCCCAGCTGGCGGCGCTCCGGGAGTTGAAGGACGGGCGGGTCCTCCTCGTCGATGTCAAGGAGAAGCTCGTCCAGATCGGCGATTTCACCAAGAACACCGTGCAGACCATCAGCCGGAACGGGAGCGGCCCAGGCGAGTACAACCTGCCGGCCGGACTCGTGGCCATGCCCGGCGACCAGACCTGGGTCTATGACCCGCTGAACCAGCGGTTCCTGGTCGTGACGGGCGACGGCAAGCCCGGGGAGATGGTCACCTTTTCATCGTTAGGCGGCCTCAAGGGGTTCGCGATGATGCTCCTCCCTGCCGCCGACGCCAGGGGCCGGCTCTACTTCGAAGCGGTCAACCGGGCGACGCTCGGCGGCAAGGACTCGACGGCGGTCCTCCGCTGGACCCGCGGCCAGACCAAGCTCGACACCGCCGGCTACACCGCGCCGATGGATTTCGGGATCGAGTCGAAGGGCGGCAAGGTCCGGCTCCGCTCCATGCAGATGTTCGTGCCCCAGGAAACCTGGGTGGTCGATCCAGCCGGTCGTCTGGGGCGGGTGACACCGGCGCCCTATCGGGTGATCTGGTACGAGGCGCCAGGCAAGTCCACCGTGGGACCGGCCGTCCCATTCGAACCGGTGCCGGTCGTGGAGGAGGAAAAGGAAGAAATCCGCAAGGCGATCAAGCAGGCCATCGCGGGCGTCGGCGCGGCCCGGGCCAAGATCGAGATTCCGGAACCTGAATTCGCCCCGACCAAGCCGCCGTTCCCGGCCAGGGGGGCCGCGCTGATCGGCCCTGGCGGAGAAGTGTGGGTCGGGCGATCGGTACGGTACAAAGACAAGAGCCGGTATGACCGGTTCGACTCGAAGGGTCGCCCGACTGGCCAGGTCGTTCTCGCTCCGCGCTCGACGGTACTGAGCTTTGGAAAGGGAGTGGTCTATGTGGCTCGCAAGGACGAGGACGATCTGATGTATGTCGAGCGCTATCGCTGGCCGGCCCGGTAGGGGCACTGCGACGAACCGGCCAACCGGGGCATCCCCGCCCCGCTGGCCCGATTGATTCCAACGCAACCAAGGACCGTCCCATGCGACTGTGCGCATTGAGCATGTTGCTCGCCCTGCCCGCCGCGGCTCAAGCGCAGACCGCTGTGTCCCTGGCAAAGCCGGATGCCCAGTTCGCCGATCCGTTCACCCGAATCGCCGGCATCCGGGAAATGGCCAACGGCAAGCTTCTGGTCTCGGACATCCAGGACAAGG
>JAYUZK010000233.1:0-8690 GCA_043751835.1 Gemmatimonadota bacterium
GAGGTGCTCGTCGAGATCCACGATGAAGCCGAGCTCGCCGCCGCCGTCGCAGCCAGTGCCCGGATGATCGGCGTGAACCAGCGCGACCTGATCAGCTTCCAGGTCGATCACGAGCGCGCGTCGCGGATGGCCAGACTTATTCCCGATCATCTCGTGAGGGTCGCCGAGAGCGGTGTCCGCGATGCCGCCGACGCCCGCGCGCTGCATGCGGCCGGGTATCACGCGGTCCTCGTCGGCGAGACACTGGTTACCGCCGCAGATCCGGCCGGGGTTGTGCGCGAAATGCGCATCGGTTGACGCGCTCTGCACGATGTAAAGCTGAGATTCACCCCGCCGCAGCGGTACCGTGCAGTCCGAATGTTCGTCAAGATCTGCGGTATCACCAACGAAGACGATGCCCTGCTCGCGATCGCGATGGGCGCCGACGCTGTCGGCTTCGTCTTCGCGCCTTCCACGCGCCAGATCGCTGCCCAACAGGTGTACGACATCACCCGCCGGCTCCCGCGGGAGATCCTGACCGTCGGCGTCTTTCGCGACGATCACCCGAGCAGGGTGATCGATCTTGTCAATCGGTCAGGCGTCCGCGCGGCACAGCTCGACGGCCACGAGACTTCTGACGATGTCGCTGAGGTTGCCGCGCACGTGCGTTGGGTCATCAAGGGCTTCGCGGCGGGTACTGCCGATGCGCGTCGCGCCGATCAGTTCGGCACCGATCTGATCCTCGTCGGCGCCGCCATACCGGGGTCGGGCCAGATGTTCGACTGGTCGTTGGCCGGCGAGGTCCCCGATGGTCCGCGGCTCATCCTGGCCGGCGGGTTGACACCGGACAACGTGGCCGCTGCGGTGCAGCAGGTGCAGCCGTGGGGTGTCGACGTGTCGAGTGGCGTCGAGAAATTGCCCGGTAAGAAGGACGCGCTCAAGGTGAAAGCGTTTATCGAGCGTGCCCGCCGGGCGGCGCCGGTGCAGTATGTGGGCCAGGATGAAATGCCCTACGACTGGGCCGACGACGAATAGCTCCGCCCGGAGACTGTGAAAGGACGCCCTGTGCAAGGACGAATGGTTTCGATCATGGCGGAGCCCTCTGCCGAGGGTCGCTTTGGCGAGTTTGGTGGACGGTTCGTGCCCGAGACACTGGTGCCGGCGTGCCAGGAGCTCGAGCTGGCGTTCCGCAACGCGTGGTCCGATCCATCGTTCCGATCGGAGCTGGACAACCTCCTGCGCGACTATGCGGGGCGCCCCAGCATCATCACCGAGTGCCACAACCTCGGTCGTCGGCTCGGCTTAAGGCTGCTGCTCAAGCGCGAGGACCTCAATCACACTGGTTCGCACAAGATCAACAACGTGCTCGGACAGGCGCTGCTCGCCAAGCGGATGGGCAAGACGCGTCTCGTCGCCGAGACCGGCGCCGGTCAGCACGGCGTCGCCACCGCATTCACCGGCGCCGCGTTAGGCATGGAGACGGTGATCTACATGGGCGCCACCGACATCGAGCGCCAGCGGCCCAATGTCGATCGGATGCGGCTCTTCGGCGCCACCGTCGTGCCGGTCACGTCCGGGGGCGCCACCCTCAAGGACGCCATCAACGAGGCCCTCCGGGACTGGTCCGCCTCGTTCCAGGACACCCACTACCTCCTCGGGACCGTGGCCGGTCCCCATCCGTTTCCCACCATCGTCCGCGAGTTCCAGCGGGTGATCGGCGACGAAGCCCGCCGCCAGTTCGAGGACCAGGCCGGGGGCCGGCCTGACGTGGTGGTGGCTTCGGTGGGAGGCGGCTCGAACGCCATCGGGATCTTCGCGGCATTCCTCGATGATCCGGTGGCGTTGATCGGCGTGGAACCCGGCGGAGAGGGAATCGACTCCCCGGCCCACGGCGCCACCATTCTCCGTGGTCGTCCGGGGGTGCTCCACGGAGCGTTCACCCAGGTCCTCCAGGACGAGGACGGCCAGATCCGCGAGTCCCACTCGATCTCGGCCGGGCTGGACTATCCCGGCGTCGGACCCGAACACGCCCACCTCGCCGAAACGGGACGGGCCCGCTACCTGGCCTGCAACGACGGAGACGCCGTGCGCGCCTATCAGGATCTGGCCCGGGAGGAGGGCATTCTTCCCGCGCTCGAGAGCGCGCATGCTCTCGCCGTCGCCCGCCAACTGGTGGCCGACCGCGCCGTGCGGCGCGTCATCGTCAACCTGTCCGGCCGGGGCGACAAGGACCTCGCCGCAGTCGCCCGCTGGTGCGAGGAGCACGGCCGATGAGCGCCCGGTATCAAACGTTGTTTGGGGGCACCGCCGCATCGCGAACCGCGGTGATCCCGTTTCTCGTCCTCGGCGATCCCGACTTCGAGACCTCGGCTCGGCTCCTCGACGCCCTTGCCGATGCCGGCATTGACGCCATCGAACTTGGGCTCCCTTTCTCCGATCCGGTGGCCGACGGGCCGGTGATTCAGGCCGCGTCGGTGCGGGCGCTCGCGGCCGGCGCCACCCCGGAGCGCGGCTGGCGCCTCGTCGAGCGTCTTCGACAGCGCGCACCCGAACTGCCCATCGGCCTCCTCGTCTACGCCAACCTGGTCGTCCATCGCGGCATCTCGGAGTTCTACCGCCGTGCGGCTGAGGCTCGAGCCGATTCCGTCCTCGTGGCCGACGTTCCCCTCGCCGAGGCCGATCCATTCCTCGCCGAGGCCGCCCGCCACGGAATCGCCCCGGTGATGATCGCCCCACCCAACGCCTCGGCGGAGCGACTCGAGCGCATCGCCCAAGTGACGCGAGGCTACACCTACGTCACCAGCCGGGCCGGCGTGACCGGGACGCGGGGCCCAGATCCCGATCTCCTCGGCCCGACGCTGGCCCGTCTTCGCGCGCTCGGGGCCCCCCCCCCGGTGCTCGGCTTCGGGATCTCCGACCCGGAGCATGTTTGCACCGCGGCTCGCCTCGGCGCACGCGGCGTCATCATCGGATCGGCGCTGATCGGACGAATCGAGGCCGCCCGGTGCGCGGGCGACGACCCCGCCGTTCGCGCCGCCGACTTCATCGGGGCACTGCGAACGGCCTCCATTGCGGAGGGGCGGCCGACGGTTGAGCATTAGCTCCCCCATGCCACCCGGTCTCATCTCGCCCATCCAACCGATCCACGCTCCCGGGACCGCCCGCCCGGCGGGACACTATTCCCAGGCGGTTGTCGCGAACGGATTCGGGTTCGTGTCCCGATGAAATCTGTCGTCCTGCTCGCGCTCTTGGCCCTTGCTTCCGCGTCCTCCATCGCCGCGCAGGCCAATGATCCGGCGATCCACACCGCGCTCGCCATCCTGGAACGGGACAACGCCTGGACGATCGAGCAGCAGGTCGGGCTCTGCGAGATTCCCGCCCCGCCCTTCAAAGAGGCGGCCCGCGGGGCCGAGTACGCCAGACGGTTCGAGGCGTTAGGCTATCATCCGGTGGTCGACGGAATCGGCAACGTCATCGCAGTCCGTCCGGGCAACGGCGGGGGCCGGCGGCTGGTCCTCGCCGCCCACCTTGATACGGTGTTCCCCGAGGGCACCGATGTTCGGGTTCGGCGCGAAGGCGCCCGGCTGGCCGGTCCCGGAATCAGCGACGACTGTCGCGGCCTCGCCGTGGTGCTCGCGGTGGCCCGGGCGGCTTCGCTCGCCGGGCTCAAGACCCGGGGTGACATCGTATTCGTCGGCGACGTCGGGGAGGAAGGGGCCGGGAATCTCCGCGGCACCCGGTACCTCTTCGAACAGGGCACCGCGGGCCGGATCGATGCCTTCATGACCGTGGACGGGGTCGGACTCGGCGCGCTTCACCAGGCGGTCGGGAGCAATCGATATCGGGTCACCTTCTCCGGGCCCGGCGGTCACAGCTACGGCGACTTCGGGATGCCGAACCCGATGCATGCCATGGGCAGGGCCATGGCCGCGATTGCCGACCTCGAGGTTCCATCGGCACCGAAAACCACATTCAGCGTCGGCGGCGTGGGCGGGGGAACGTCGGTCAACTCGATCGCGAT
This sequence comes from Gemmatimonadota bacterium, assembly GCA_043751835.1. Taxonomy (GTDB): domain Bacteria; phylum Gemmatimonadota; class Gemmatimonadetes; order Gemmatimonadales; family GWC2-71-9; genus SHZU01. Next base: position 4,001 of record JAYUZK010000233.1, read on the forward strand.
GTCCACCTTTTTCCAGATGGATCTCCGGTCCGAGTCGGCCACGGCGCTTGCCCGGCTCGATTCCCTGTTCCGGCGGGCGGTGGTCGGCGCGGTGGCGGCCGAGAAAGCCCGGTGGCCGGCATCCCGATCAGCCGCGGCGTCCCCGGCATCGCGATCGACGGCGGGGGCCGTGGAGACGGGGCGCATTCGTTAGGCGAGTGGTACGAAGACGGGGACCGAGGCTTCCTCGGCCCCCAGTGGGCGTTGCTGGTGGCCCTCGCGGCCGTCGGCCGTTAGCGCCCGGCCGCGGCCGGGACCTCGAACACCACCCGGCCGTTCATGACCGTGAGCTGGCACCGCATCTCCTTCAAGTCCGCCGTCGGGACCGTGTAGGGATCCCGGTCCCAAACGGCCAGATCGGCGTACTTTCCGACTTCGATCGAGCCGGTCTTCTTCTCCAGGAACATCTGGTGCGCGGCGTCGATCGTGAACGCACGGAGGGCGGCATGGATGTCGACCGCCTCGTCCCGTCCGAACGGATCCTTGCCCCAGACGCCGAGCAGCGGTTCCCGCGCCACCGCCGACCAGATCCCGTACCGCGCCGGAAACGGCGTCACGTTGTAGTCGGACGCGCCGGCCCACCGGATACCCTTCCTCTGGAACGTGCGGAACGGATTGAGCCGGTGTGACCTCACCGGCCCGAAGTTGCCCGCATAGGTGTCCCCGATCCACCAGGTGAACGACGGCGAGGGCTCCGGATAGCCGGCATCATATTTCTTCTGCAGCTCGGCCATGAGATCGATGGCCTTGTCGGTCGGAATGTTGGCGTGGATGATCCCGTGCCGCCGGCCCAGCGCCGGATTGGCGGCCAGTGCCCGGGCAAAGCTCTCCACGGTCCAGTCGATCGCCCGGTCACCGATCGAGTGGACGCTCACATGGAACCCGGCGTCGTGATACCGCTTGATCAGGGCCCGGATGGTGTCGGGATTGGTGGTCGGATATCCCTTGTTGCCGCGATCGACCTCCGTCGAATTCTTGTTCCAGTCGTCGTAGAGCCACGCGGTCCGGGCGCCGCCGCTGCCGTCGATGTAGAGCTTGACGCCTCCCGCAATCAGCCGGTCGTTCCCGGTTGACTCGTAGGGACGGGACATCGCCGCCCGCTCCCGGATTACCGTGTCGGCGGTCGCCATGCTGATCCCGCCGGTCCAGAGGACAAAGACCCGGACCGTAAGCCCGCTGTCCGCGAGTGCCTTGCCGTAGGCGTCCCACGCCGCATTCGAGATCCCGGGGTCCTTGAGGCCCGTCATCCCTTCCGCGTTGAAAGCCTGCGCCAGCTCCTTCATGCCCCGCACCACCACGCTGTCGGCCGCTGGTGGAATCAGCCTCGACACCAGATACTGGGCCGATTCCTTCAGCACCCCGGTCGGCCGGCCGCCCGGGCCGCGATCGATCGTGCCGGCCGGCGGATCCTTGGTCCGGCTATCGATCCCCGCAAGCTTGAGCGCGGCCGAATTGGCGACGCCGTAGTGTCCGGTCGTTTGTTCGAGCCACACCGGGTGATCGGTCGTCACCCGGTCGAGGTCCGCGGCCGTGAGGAGCCGCCGCTCGGTCAGCTTGCTCTCGTCCCAACCCCGACCCTCGATCCAACCGCCCGGAGCCGTCGTCGCGACCCGCGCCGCCACTTTGGCCGCCACGTCCGCGACGGTCTTCACCTCGGGATAGCTGAGATCGATCAGGAGGATCCGGTTGGTGCCGCCCCAGGCGAAATGGGCGTGGGCATCGATCAGGCCCGGCGTCAGCGCCCGGCCGGCCAGATCGATTCGTCGCGTGGCCTTGCCCTGAAGCCGTTCGATCTCAGCCGTGGTACCGACGGCGACGATCCGGTCACCCCGGACCGCGACGGCTTCCGCCACGCGATCCGCCGAATCGACGGTGATCACCTTGCCGTTGACGAAAATCAGATCTGCCGACGGCGCCGACGAACGGCACCCGGCAACGAGCAGGCTGAGGGAAAGCCACCGGAAGCCGGAGGCGGTGAACAGAGGAAATCTCATGACGACTCGGGTTGGAGACCCCCGAATCTAACGCGGCCAGCCGTCCGGCCGCCCCTCGGTCAGGAGGATGATCGGCGACTTGAGGTCGCCCGCGAACACCGTGGACTCGAGCGGCATGGTCCGGTCGAGGTCGTCGGTGGTCGAACCAATGCAGCAGGTCAGCATGATGTGTAAAACGGGCTGGTCCATCAGGGCCGGCGGAGGGGCCGAACGACGTGGCCCGAACGCCATCCCGTCCCGAATTGTGGCGGGAATCCGGCCGCTCACATAGACGGGCAAATCCATCAGGGATTGGAGCAACCGATACGTCAACGTTGTGGACTCCCCACCACAGGTGACGACCCCAAACACCGGAGCGTCGAACCGGCCAGTACGCGGAAAGATCGCCACGCCGGACACGAACCGGGCACTCAGCTCATTGGCAACGGTCATTGTCTCCGTGAGGAGATCGTGAACGGCGATGAGGTTCTGGGGAATCGGATCAACGTTCACGGATTGGACTCCGGCCAGGGATAGAAGGTCACTCTCCCTGAAGGCACAAGCCGGGCCGATCGGCTCCGTCCGGGTCACCAAGCCGGGAACTGCTCGCAAGTCTGGTTGGCGGAGAATCGGAAGGCAGGTTCTTGCACCGCGATCGCCCAGCGTTCGATTGGGCGACACCGCGGGTCAGATCATGGGGAAATTGCGCTGGGTGATGAACCGCTGCTGCTCGATCATGATGGCAAACGTTACTCCCTTGGAGAGCTGGACGACGACGCTCCGAGCCGCCAACCGGGTGACGACCCCCTCGACGGCGAGCACCTCCCCGGTCGGCAGCTGGATCACGCCGATCAGCTCGGTGCCAAGGACCGGCCAGTCGGGCCCGGGATGGATGAAGCGGACCCCCTCCTCGGAGAGGTCCACGACCTCGTACGTCTGGTCACCCACCCGGAGCCGGGGTCGCAGCACCATCGGGTAGACGAGGCGGTAATACGCCCGGTTGTAGGGGTAGTCCATTCTGCCTCAGCATCGGCACGAGCCGCGCCACACTCAAGTCGATCCCCGGACAACCGATACCCCAGGGTCGCAAGGAGCACGGACCACGATGCAGGTAACCACCGACAACCTCCGCCCGGACATGGAACTGGGCTCCGACCTGACGGACGCCGGCGGCCGCCTGCTCCTCCCGAAGGGTACGGTCCTTACCGAGAGGCATATCCGCTACTGCCAGATGTGGGGCATCGTGGAGCTCGACGTTGGCGGCGCCTCCGAACCCGAGGCGGTCTCGGAGCCAGTCATCGATCCGGTGCTCGTGACCGCGGCCGAGGCCACGGTCGAACCCCGGTTCCGCCACGTCGAGCGCGGCCATCCGGTGGTCGAGGCCCTGTTCCGTCATTGCGTCCAGAAACAGCTGGCCCGGAAGGGGACCTGACAATGGCCCGCCGTCCCGAAGATCTGATCCGCGGCGCCATCGAGGTCGGCACCATTCAGACGATGTATCATCGACTGGTTCAAGTCATCGACCATCCGCTGAGCTCCGCGGCCGACGTCGGCAAGGTGATCTCCGAGGATCCCGGCCTGACTGCGCGCCTTCTCCGGCTGGTCAACAGTCCGATCTACGGCTTTCCGTCGCGAATCGACACGGTGACCCAGGCGATCAGCATCGTCGGCATGACCCAGCTTCGGGATCTGGCGGTCGGAACCTCGTTCATGCGATTGTTCTCGAACGTCCCGTCGCACCTCGTGGATATGGACTCGTTCTGGCGCCACAGCATCGCGTGCGGCCTCACCGCGCGACTCCTGGCGGGCCACCGGCGGGAGGCCAACGTCGAGCGGTTCTTCGTGGCCGGACTCCTCCACGACATCGGCCGGCCGATCATCTTCATGCGCGCTCCGCTTGAGGCCGCCTCGGCCCTGCTCGAATCGAGCCAGACCGGCGAGCTCCTCTATCAGGTCGAGCAGAAGCTCCTCGGCTTCCATCACGGGGCCGTCGGGTCCGCCTTGCTTGAACGCTGGCGCCTCCCGGGTCTCCTGGTGGACGGTGCCGCGTGGCATCATTCGCCGCGGCTCGCGACCCGGTTCCCGGCCGAGGCCGCGGTGGTGCACGTCGCCGATGTCATCGCCAACGCGCTCGAGTTGGGATCGAGCGGCGAGCATCGCGTTCCGGCCTTCGAGCCGGCGGCGTGGGATCTCCTCGACCTGTCCCCCACCATTCTGCCGGGGCTGCTCAAACAAGTCGAGACCCAGTTCGTTCACGCCGTCCAGGCCATCCTGGGCCCGGTGCACTGACATGACCATCGCGGCCAGGGATCTCGATCGGGTCACACCCGAACAGGCCGCTCAGGCCGCCCGGTCAATGAATCGCTGGCTCCTCGACGCCCTCGACCACGTTGCCTCGGTGGGCATCGCCCAACCGGGGGCCCAGGAGGTGGCGACCACCACCGATCTCCTGGCCCAGGCCGGCGCCACCTTGTTCCGGATTGCCCCGATCACCGGCGGTGCCTTCTTCGTCCTCGACCCCGAGTCAGCCGACTTCCCCCTGGCCTGGTGCCAGCCGGCCGACCGGCACGGGGAGTTCGAGGCCGAGGTGGAAGCGCAGATCCGCAACGGCGTCTTCGCCTGGGCCCTCCAGAACAACCACCCGGTCGTCGTCCCCGCCACGACCCAGCCGGGGGGCG
>JAYUZK010000234.1:0-12909 GCA_043751835.1 Gemmatimonadota bacterium
CGGCGAATCCGAACGCGCGCATGGTTTCTCCGAAGGTGGTAAGCCGGCCCGACGCGGGCCGTAGCGGTTGAACGGTGGTGGAGACCCGGTCGGGGCGCAAGCCAGTGGGGACCGTCTCAGTGGTGATGATGCCCCTCCTCGCCCAGCACTCTCCCATGTTCCATCTCCAGTTGAGCCCTGATCGCGTCACTCGGCGCCGCGAGGCCATAAAGCCGGCGGAGCGCTTCCCATTCGCGGATCGCCCGATCCGCCAAGCCGTTCCAGCGGACCCGATTACCGACTTTCTCGGCGGCAGCGAGCTGCGGCGCCAGCTCGGTCAGCGCCCGCCGGTGAACCGCCAGCGAATCCGCCAGACGGGGCATCGTCGACACGGTCTCGATCAGGCGGGAATACGACATCCGGGCCCCGTAGGTTTCCCCCAGCGCCAGCCCGAGGGCCCGGGTTCGCCGCGACCGTCGCGGCGTCGCAAGATCGGCGGCACGCGGCGGCAAGAGCCCGGTCACCCAGTAGGGAAGGGCCACGTTGTCGTGCGCAAACGGCCCCTCCGGGTTCGGGACCCCGGTCCAGGCGTGCACCATCGCGATCTGGGGTGGTCGCGGCATCCCGCCGCGGGCTCGGCAGTCCGCGGCGCCGTCGGCCAGCGCTTCGCCTTCCCCGGGCACCACCACGCACGGCTGATGAAGGTGCCAGGGAGTCTTCACGCCGCCCAGGTCCTTCGGCAGGAGCGAATCCGGGCCGATCCGCCGGCTGTACGCCAGTCCGGCCACCCGCCACGCACCCAGGATCGGAACGTACATCACGAAACTCGGCTCCCCCGGGCCTGCCGACCCGCCGAAGACCCGCCAGCGGTGCAGCCAGTGCTGGCCCTGGAAGGGCGTCAGGTCCGACGTCCCGCCTAACGCGAGCGGCCCGAATCCCTGACGGCGGGCGGCACCCGTGTCGCTCAACGCCGTGGCCAGGCGCTTCGCCTGGGCCAGCACGGAATCGGGGGACTGCAGAACTGCCAGCATGACCAGCGCGCCGAGCATGACGACTCCTCCTGATCCCGTATGGTAACCGATCGCGCCGATCGAGACACCTCGGTGCACCCGCTGGGTCGGCGGAATATATCGAAAGGCCGAATCGATGATATCTTCCCAATCACTCCCGCCCGAGGCCCCCATGTTCCGTCTCGCTCGCCACGCGCTGCTGTCCGTCCTGGTCATCGCGGCACCGCTCGCCGCCCAGAGCCGCCGCTTCGAGCTGAACGACCTGGGGCGGGAGGTCGGCTGGTCCAACCCGCGCCTCTCGCCGGACGGCCGGTCCATCGTCGCGATCGTGAGCCGGACCAACTACGCCGAGAACCGGTTCGAGCGGTCTCTCCTCCTGATCGATGTCGCCACCGGCACCAATCGGGACCTCACCCCCGGGCGCCGGAACGTCGGCGCGGTCGAGTGGTCGCCCTCGGGCACCCACCTCGCCTTCACCGATCATGATGCCGACAAGCCGGCCCAGCTCTTCGTGCTGCCCGTCGCGGGTGGCGAGGCCCGTCGGATCACCGACACCAAACGACGCGTCTCGTCGTTTGCCTGGCGGCCCGACGGGAAGGCCTTCGGCTACGTCACCGAAGACGACCCGGTCGAGCTCACCGGCGATGAGAAGTTCAACAAGTCCTTCGAAGTCGGCAACAACATGTACCTCGACCAGGCGGCGAGTCTCCCGGCTCACCTCTGGACGATTCCTCTGGAGGGCGGCGCGCCGAGCCGGGTCACGAGCGGCGAGCGGACCGTCACGAGGCTCACCTGGACGCCGGACGGTCGGAAGGTCATCCTCGGCGTGCGACCCCGCCCCCATTCGGGCGAATTGATCAACGCCACCGTGGTGATCCGCGACATGGAAAGCGGCGCCGAGACGACGCTGAGCGACCGCCGCGGCTTCGGGGGCCAGGAGGAGATCTCGCCCGACGGCCGCCTGGTGGCCTCCATCGCCAGCCGCGGCGCGGAACTCGGCTTTCGCCCCGGTGGCGTGGTCCTGACCCCGCTGGCCGGCGGCGAGGGCCGCGACGGCACCCCGGGGATCGACCGCAACCTGCAGGTGGCCAAGTGGCTCCCCGACGGCCGCCTGATCGTGGCGGGCCCCGACGGCACCCGGGTCCGTCCCTGGCTTCAGCCGTTAGGCGGCCCGCCCCGCCCCCTGGACTGGGGCCGGCTCGACGTCCGCGATCTTCAGGTCGGGGCCGGGGGGGCCATCGCCTTCGTCGGCCGGGAACCGAACCGGCCCGGCGAGATCTTCTATCTCCCATCGGTGGACGCCGCGCCCAAACGACTCACCGACCTGAACCACGACCTCGCAGCACTCGAGACCGGACGGGTCGAGACCATCGCCTGGCAGGGGCCCGACGGGTTCACAGAAAACGGCGTGCTCGTCTACCCGCCCGGCTACGACCTCGCCCGGAAGTATCCCCTCGTCCTCAACATCCACGGCGGGCCGATGGGGACCTCGTCCGAGGGATGGGACGCGGCCAACCAGTATTTTGCCGCCCAGGGGTGGATCGTCTTCAGCCCCAACTACCGCGGCAGCGACAACCTCGGCAACAAGTTCCAGAGTGCCGTGATCAACGATGCCGGCGACGGACCCGGACGGGACGTGATGTCGGGCATCGCGGCGCTCCGGGCCAAGGGGATCGGCGACGAGACCCGGATGGCGGTATCAGGCTGGTCGTACGGCGGGTACATGACGGCCTGGCTCACCGCGCATTACCAGGTGTGGAAGGCCGCCGTCGCCGGGGCCGCGGTGACCGACTGGTTCGACTGGTACGATCTCGCCGACATGAACACCTGGGCCGGCTTTGGCCTCGGCGGCTCGCCCTGGCGCAACGACAACGCGGCCAACTACTGGCGCCAGTCGCCGATGGCGTACGCCCATCAGATCAAGACCCCGACGCTGATCCTCTCGGACACCGGGGACCCGCGAGTGACCGTCACCCAGTCCTACAAGTTGTACCACGCGCTCAAGGACAACGGAACAACGGTCCAGTTCATTGCCTACCCGATCGGGGGACACTTCCCCGCCGATCCGGTCCATCAGCGAGACGTGTGGCGCCGCTGGGCAGCCTGGATCGGCCAGCACCTGGGCGGCTCCGCGCCCTGACGGCAACGGGTCTGCATCGCCGCCGCGGGCCCGCATTCCGTTCCGGCCATCCCCATGCGGAGCACGCCGAACGTGGCCGGGCCCGTCGGCCTCGCGGCGGCCATCGGGTTCGGCGACGGAGGGGACTCGAAGTTCAGATCGGGGCTCTGCGGGTTCGGCCGAGTCGATTCGACCCGGTGGAGTGACGTCGGAGGTGCTCGTTCACGGCGCCGGGATGTCGATCGGGATCGCGAGCGCCAGGCAGGCGTCGAGGCCGGCCGGGCAGGCCCCGACCCGCAACGTCCCCGCGATCCGGCCCCGGCTGGCCATGCTGGCTTCCGGCCGGCTGGCGTAATAGGCGCTGTCCGCGGTGAGTGACGGGCTGTCGAACTGAACCCGGGTCCCGTCGGCCAATTCGAGCACCGGCTTCAAACGGGCATTGATCCGCGCGCCGGGGGCCGGCACCAGTGTCATCCGGACCAGCGATCCAGACTCCGCGGCCACCAGCCGAACCAGGTCGACAGGCCGGGCCACCGCTCCTCGGCAACCGGCCAGCATCACGGCCAGAACGGCCACCCGTCGGATCGTCACTCGGCCAGCAGGCTTTCGATCCGGCGGGCCCATTCGCGGTGGGTCGGGTCGCCCACGTGGAACTCGCCGTACCCTTCGTAGCGGATCCGGCCGGCTTTGTCGATCAGGATCAAGCTGGGCCAGTACTGGATCCCGTAGAGATTCCAGGTGGCTCGATCGTTGTCCTGGGCGTTGGGGTAGCTGATCCCCTCCTTGGCCAATGCCCGGGCCACATTGGCGCGATCATGCTCGCCGCCGTAGGGCGGAAACTCCGGGGTGTGAATCCCGATCACCGTGAGGCCACGGGGCCGGTACTCGTGATCGAAGACCTTGAGCGACGGCACCGTGTTGGTGCAGTTATAACAGGTGAAGACCCAGAAGTTGAGCAGCACGACCCGGCCCCGAAGCGACTCCAGGGTGAGGGGTCGGTCGGTGTTGAGCCAGCTGGTGTTGTGCCACGCGGGCGCCGCCATCGGCTCGCCCGCGGTGGTCGTCCGACTGATCCGGGAGCTCACGGCGGCGCCGGTCAGGAGCAGGGCGGTGCCGAGTCCAAGCATTCGAATCGTCATCCCGTCCTCACAGCATCAGGTGGGCGAGTTCCTTGCCCCTGGGGTGGTTGGTGGCATTGTCGGATGGCTCCATGCTCAGCGAGGCGCCCAATACTTTGGCGACGCCGCCGGGCATCGCCAACGCGACGAACACCGGCCCCTGTCCGGTAGGCGACAGTTCCACGCTCCGGAGCATCCCGTCGCTGGTAATGAACCACAACTGGTATTTCTCCCCGGCCGGCGCTGGCGGCAGCCCGTGGAACACGACGTTCCACCGGTGAGAGGCACTGTCCGCGAAGATGACCAGACCTCCCTGGTGATGATCCATCTCGATTGACGCCTGGAGAATCTTCGCCGCGCGTTTGAGAATCGCGACGGAGTCGCTCAATGCCGCGAGGGCGTCTCGCGAGCGAGCCAGTGCCCGATCGAGCCGGTCGGCCCGGTCCGAGGCATTCCTGACGGCCAGTCCCGCCGCCAGCACGATCCCGGCCGCGACCGCGAGCGGTACCCAGGTTTCCCAGCGGGTCCAGCGAGACCGGCCCGTCGTTCGGGCCAGGGCCCGGGCCAGGAATTCGGGACTGGGGACGACCGGATCGACCGCCATCGGAAGCCAGCCGAGCTCCCGCTCGACGGCCGCCACCGCCGCCCGGCACTCCGGACAGCGGGCCAGATGGTCGGCGAACAGCCGTTCGTCGCCCGGATCAAGCGTCCGGGTCGCGAAGGCTGCTCGCTGATCGACGAACCAATCGTGCGAGGTCATGCCAGCCAATCCCGAAGGGGGTGAAGGGCGCCGCGCAATTTGTCGAAGGCCAGCCGGAGCCGAGTCTTGACGGTCCCGAGGGGAATGCCAAGCTGCGCCGCGACCTCCGACTGGCTCAAACCCTGAAAGTACGCCAGCTGAATGGCTGCCCGCTGCTCCTCAGGCAACGCCGCCAATGCCCCGTGCACGGTCCGATGAACATGCCAACCCGGCTGACCGGATTCGTCGGGTTCGACCGCCGCGACGCCATCGCCGGCCGGATCGAAGGCCCTAACCCGCTCGACCTTCGCGCGGTGGCGACGCCGAGCCCGGAGCCGGTCGATCGCCCGGTTCCGGACAATCCTGAAGAGCCACGGAAGGAGCCGCTGCTCGTGATCGGTCGGCAACGTCCCGATCTTCTGCCAGGCGATCCGAAAGGAATCCAGCACCACTTCCTCCGACTCTTCCCGATCCGACAACATCGATTGCGCCAGACCCAGCAGCCACGGTGAGGCAACCCTGATCAGTTCGGCCAACGCCGCTTCATCGCGGGCGATCAGCCGCGAACGCAACGATGCTTCCCGGCCAGGACTGAGCCGGAACGGGTCGCTCAACGCCTCGGCGGACTGCGATCCGGTCACTCGGGTTGCTCCAACATGGCCGGAAGCTAACGCTTCTGGCGCCCCATCGGTTTTCTTTGGTCGGCCTCGGGACCCGGGCGAGCCCGGATCCCCGAAGCCGGCCCGAATCAGTACGCCACCAGCCCGCTCGCTCCCGCCGGAAATCCGGTCGTGGTTCCCACTGGAGCCAAGCTCCCATCCGGGCGAATCTGGAACCCCGAGATCGACCCGCTCTTGGCGTTCAGGCTGTAGAGGAGACCCGCCCTGGTCACGGCCAGATCGATCGGGCCCGGATTGGTCGGCCCGCTGATCCCATCGGGCGGAATCCGGTCGAGGTGGCCGGACGGAGCGATTCGATAGCCGGTGATGGATCCACTGCCGGTGTTGGTCGTATAGGCGTACCGGCCAGACGGGTCGATCGCGACCCAGCACGCCGCCGTCTGCAGGGTCGGCACCGAGGGGCTGACGGTCGCCAGCCGCCCGGCCCGGAGCCGATAGGACGAGAGCGCCGAGCCGTTGGGAGCGCCCCCGAAGGCCTCGGAGACGATCACGGTGCCCCGCGGGTCCACCGCGAATCCGAAGGGAGTGGCTCCATTGGACGGCGTCACGGTGGCCACCCCCAGCCGACCGGACGGATCCACCGGAAAGACCAGGATGTTGCCGGTGGCCTTCTCGGTGACGATCAGCGAGCCCCCGTCCCGAGTGAAACCGACCTGGGCCGCGTCAGGCACGGCCGCGCTGAGAGGCCGACTCGAGCCCGACAGGGGTTCGAGGGTGCCGTCGGCCCGGATCCGGAAGCCGTTCACCGTCGCGGGCGAACCGTCGTTGAGGACATAGAGGAGCCGGCCAAACCGGGCCAGGCTGATCGGCTGGTCGCCACCCGACCCGATCAGCTGCCGCTGGGTGAGCCCACCCTGGTCCATCTCAAACACCGTGATCTGATCGCTGCCCGCGTTGACCAGATAGAAGAATCGGCCGGCTTCGTCCGCTATGATCCCTGATTGATTGCCCAAACCGGCTCCGGTCCCCAGCCCCCCGGTCGGGTACGCCGTCGGAGCGCCGAGCCCGCCGGCCGCGTCGCGGGGAAAGACCAGGGCGCTGTTTCCGGCTGCCGCATTGGTGGTGGTGATCACGAAACCCGTCGTGGCCGCGGCGGCGATCCGGTCGTTGGCGACGGTCGGCTCCAACATCGCATGGGGGGAATCGTTGTTCTGCTGGCAGGCGGTGAGCAGAGCGGCGCCCGCGAGCGCCGCCAGGAAAGTCTTGGTCATGCAACCTCCGCGTTGGGGACTGGACCGACATGTCTCGTCTATCAACGCGACTGGCCGCCGATCGGTTTGCAGAACCGTTGCCGCGCCGGAGTCGTTGTTGGAAGGCCGGCGATCGAACGGTCGCCCACCCGCGCTTGCCAGCGCCCCACGCCGCACGGTAGCGTTCACCGTATACTCTGCGAGGTGTTCCGCCGTGGCGAAGGACGATCGCTGCAGCTTCTTTCGCGCCTGTGCCTCGACGACGATCATCGGATGCTCGCTCACGGGTTCGTCGTCTATGACGCGCTCTACGAGTGGCTCCGCTATGGGCGCGCCGAGCAACATGGCTGGAACCCCGGGTGAGTCGGGGGAACCGGCGAGCCTCCCTGGGGCACTCTGCGCTCGGGGGGACTCGAAGTTCAGATCGGGAACGATTGATTGGCGCGTCGCATCGCTTCGCAAGGCACTCGGCCCGGTCGGCCGCCGGATCCGGACCATCCGGGGCGCGGGGTATCAATGGGACGATGCGCCGGAAACGCCGGCGCGAAGCCCGGGAGCCGGGACGTCGGGGGGAATTGCGTTTTGACCCGGCGGGTGGTGGGACTTTGCAGGCCATTCCAGAACAACGTCCGGAGATTCCATGCGCCGCCTGTCCCTCGTGTTCCTTGCCCTGCCCGGCGTCCTCGCCGCCCAGACTGCGCGCCCCGCCAACCTCACCCGGATCGACTCGATCGTCAGCGCCGAGCTCCGCAAGAACCACGTGCCCGGTGCCTCGGTCGCGGTGGTCTCGCACGGGGAGCTCGTGGTGGCCAAGGGATATGGCCAGGAGAACGTCGAGGCTGGCACCCGGGCCTCGGCCGAGACGATTTACCGGATCGGCTCCCTCACCAAGCAGTTCACCGCCCTCGGCATCATGCAACTGGTGGAACAGGGCAAGGTCGGACTCGACGACGAGATCACGAAGTATCTCCCCGACTTTCCGACCCAGGGCCACAAGGTCACCGTCCGGCATCTCCTCACCCATACCTCCGGCATCCACAACTACACCGCGCTCGGCCCCAAGGTGTGGAACGAGACCTTCCGGGTCGATCAGACCAACGAGCAGATGATCGCGCTCTTCAAGGATGTGCCGTTCGACTTCAGCCCCGGCGAGCGGTACGGCTACTCCAACTCGGCCTTCTTCCTGCTCGGCGTGATCATCGAGAAGGTCTCCGGCCTCCCCTATCCGAAATATCTCAAGGAACGAATCCTGGAACCCCTCGGCCTCCGGTCCACGAGCTACTGTGACAACCGTGCGATCGTGCCGCACCGCTCACAGGGGTATGAGGTGGACAGCGGCGACGTGGTGAACGCGGCGCCGATGAGCATGACCACCCCGGGCGCCGCCGGGGCGATCTGTTCCACGGTGGTGGATCTCGTCGCCTGGCAGCGGGCGTTCAACGACGCGAAGCTGATCTCCCCGGCGTCCCGCGACGCGATGCGGACCGCGGCCACACTGAACGACGGCAAGAAGACGAGCTACGGCTTCGGGCTGGGCGTAGGCGAGTTCGAGGGACACCGGTCGGTGTCCCACAGCGGCGGCATCAACGGCTTCATCTCGTGGCTCGGCCATTTCCCCAACGACGATTTGTCCATTGCCGTGCTCACCAACACCGGGAGCGGTCCGGCGCCCAGGATCGGCCAGTTGATTGCCCGCGTGGTGCTCGGCATCCCCCTCCCGACCATCAAGGACTTGGCCATCGACGCCACGGAGCGGGCGCAGGCGGTGGGCACGTACGATCTCGGTCAGATCAAGCTCGTGGTTCGAGCCGTCGGCGACCGGATCGAGGCCCAGCTCGGCCCCCAGCCGCCGACCCGCCTCATGAGCCAGGGCGGCGGCGAGTACCGGGCCGAGAGTGATACGGACATCGTGCTCCGATTCCAGACCACCCAGGGGGTGGCCGGCGTCGTGATCGAGATCCAGGGCACCACCTTGAGGGGAAACAGGCAACCATGATTCGCACCGCACTGCTGCTCGCCGCCTCGTCGGCCGCCATTCCAGTTTCTCTGGAGGCCCAGGCTTCCGGCCCGCCACGGGCCGTCCTCGTCACCGGCGCTTCCACCGGTATCGGCCGGAAGATCACTGAGGCCCTCGCCGCCAAGGGCTACTTCGTCTACGCCGGTGCGCGGAAAGAACAGGACATCAAGGACCTGAGCGCCATCCCCAATGTCCAGGGGATCCGGCTCGATGTCGCCGCTCCCGCCGAAATCGCCGCGGCGGTGGAGACGGTCACCAAGGCGGGCCGAGGACTGTACGGGCTGGTCAACAACGCGGGGGTTGCGGTCATCGCACCCTTGATCGAGGTGGATGAGGAGGACCTCAAGTATCAGCTCGAGGTGAACGTCATGGGGCCTTACCGGGTCACCAAGGCGTTCAGCCCGCTCATCATCGCCTCCAAGGGCCGGGTGCTGATCACCGGATCCCTTTCCGGGTTCCTCTCCGGCACGATCTCGGGGCCCTACAGCATGAGCAAGCATGCCATCGAGGCCTACACCGACGCTCTCGCCGCCGAGATGGCGCGGTTCGACGTCAAGGTCAGTGTCCTCGAGCCGGGCAACTACAAGTCCGACATCGGCAAGTCCATCGTGGCGCGAATGAAGGCCCGGGGCCAGACGCTCGAGGGCTCGAAGTATCAGAAGGAGATCAAGGGATTTCTCGATGGCGACGCCGCCTCGAAGGACCCCGAGCCGGATGACGTGGCCGACGCGGCATTGCGCGCGTTGGGCGACGCGAGGCCGCAGCTCCGCTACATGGTGGTTCCGGCCCAGTGGCAGGCGGCGATCACGGTGCAATCGCTGTTCCGGCGGATCGCCCAGATCAACCAGGGCCATCGGTTCACCTATCCCCGCGACTCGCTGGTGGCCATGCTCGATCGGTCCCTGGCGCGGGCCGATTCCGCCACGGGCCGACGATAGGGGGGCAAGGACGCGGTATTTGACGTTACAACCCATAGGTTGTAACATGACCTCGATGCGTTACCCTGCGATAGTTACCCGAGCTGGCAGCCACGAGTTGGCGGAGTTCCCTGACTGCCCGGGCTGCCAGACCTTCGTGCGCCGAGGAGAGGACCTTGCGGCAACCGCCGCGGAAGCCTTGGAGGGCTGGCTTGAAGCAAGCCTGGCGCATGGTGATGTCCCGGTACCACCGACCCCCCGCCCCGCGCCCCCCAAAGGCGGGCACATTCTCTGGGTCAGTGTGCCGGCTCCGCTCGCGGCGGCGATCGCCCTCCGGTGCGCCCGCCAGGAGGCGAACCTCTCCCAGGCCAGACTCGGTGCCCGGATCGGAGTCTCGCAGCAGCAGATTGCCAAAATGGAACGGGCTACCGGCAACGTCTCGCTCGCCACGCTGGAGAAGGTCGCCAAGGCCCTCGGCCGGTCGGTTCGGGTGGACCTCGTCTAGGCAGGGCCGGATCCGGCAACCTGCCCACTCCTGCCTTCGTTATCCTTTCGAGTGTTTGAACTGTCACTCCCTGACAATCCCGAGCGTCGCCATGGCACGCCTTCTGTTTCGGCTCTCCCCGTTCCTGCTCCTGATCGCGCTCCCGGCCACCTCGTCGGCCCAGGCTTCGCCACCGCCGGTTCGCCGGGCGCGCGAGCTGGTGGCCCTGATCAACACCGCCCAGGTCGCCGCGGTGAAAGCCTACGTGGACAGCGCCTTCGGCGGCCAGATGCAGGGAATGCCGATGGAGGCGCACATCGGTTTCGTGATGGGCCAGCACGACGAGTCCGGCGGCCTCACGTGGGTCGAGGCCACGAGCGTCTCCCCGACCTCCGCCACAGCGGTGGTCACCGGGCGGCTCACGGGTGAACCGATGGCGATCGGGATTCGCGTCGCCGCCGAGGCGCCGTTCCGGATCGAAGGGATCTTCCGGGTGCCCCCGCCACCGGCGAAGACGCCCGCCCGCGCCATCGCCACCGACGCGGCACTCGCCGCGGAACTCGGGACCTACGTCGGCCAGCTCGCGGCGGCCGACGTCTTCTCCGGCGCCGTACTGGTGGCCCGCAACAGGAAGGTGGTCTTCTCCAAGGCGTACGGGCAGGCGAACCCCTCGGTGGCCATCGCCCAGCTGGTCGAGCAGGGCAAGGTCTCATACGACGACCCGCTCTCGAAGTTCCTCCCGAATTTCCCCTCCCCCGAGGCGGCGAAGAAGATCCAGGTCAAGCACCTGCTGAGCCACACGTCGGGCCTGGGCTCCTATTTCAACGACACGTTCGATCAATCCTCGCGAGCCCGGTACAAGACCGTGGACCAGATGATGACCCTGGCCCAGGGGGATTCGCTGGCGTTCGAGCCGGGGAGCCGGTGGTCGTACAGCAACACCGGGATGCTGGTGTTAGGCAAGGTGATCGAGGTGGCGAGCGGGCAGGACTACTTCAGCTACATCCGGGAGCATGTCTATCGCCCGGCGGGGATGACGCGGTCCGACTCCTACGAGCTGGACTACGTGAACGCCAACCTGGCCGTGGGCTACGAGAAGGAACATCAGGAAGACGGGACCACCCGTTACCACAACAATGTGTTCATGCACGTGATCCGAGGTGGGCCGGCCGGGGGCGGGTACTCGACGGTGGGGGATCTACTGCGGTTCGCCGAGGCGCTCAAGGGCGGCAAGCTGGTGAGCGCGGCCACCGGCATCGTCGGCCACAGCGGCGGGTTCCCGGGGATCAGCTCGAATCTCGACATCTTCAAGGGCACGGGATGGGTCGCGGTGGTCCAGGCGAATTATGGCGGCGCGTCCCAGCCGGTGGTCGAAAAGATCCGGGCGCTGGTCACGGCGCGAGGCCGCTGACCGGCGCCCCCGTCACAGTAGGGCCACCTGCCCTTTGACGGACGCAATCAGCTTCGCCGCGTCGTAGCCCACTCCCGGCGGGGCGACATGGAAGTTCGGTTCAGTCGACGACGTCCAAACATACCACCGTCGTGACGGACCCGTCCGACGACGGCGGGCCCGCTTGCCAAACCGCGTCAGCCGTCTTACGCTCCTTCCGACAGGTCAACGATCACCGGAAGGGATTTCGACGATGCCCAGGACCCGAATGACGATCCTGCTGTTCGGCGCCACCACCGGCCCTATGACTGCCGCCGGGGCGCAGCCGAAGGCAGAGGCCCGGACCCCCGCGGCCGCCATCGACGCGCTGGAAACCGGCAAGAAAGCTCCGGCCTTCTCGCTCGAGGATCAGTTCGGCACCACACAAACCCTCAAGACGCTGAAGGGCAAGAACGGAACGATTCTGCTGTTCTTCCGTTCCGCAGACTGGTGACCCTTCTGTAAAGCGCAGCTCGTGAAGCTGCAACGTACCAAAGCCCGGTTTGAGCAGCAGGGGATCAAACTCGCGGGGATCAGCTACGACAGCCGGGCGATCCTCGAGGAGTTCTCAGAGCGGCATCAGATCGACTTTCCCCTGATGGCCGATCCCGCGTCGAAGATCATCGACCGGTATCACGTCCTGAACGAGGCCGCCACCGGGATGACCAAGGGAATGGCCCACCCCGGGTTCTTCTACCTCGACGCCAAGGGTGTCATCCGGGAGAAGTACTTCGAAGCCAACTACGTCGACCGGTTTACGGCCAACAACGTGATCGCCAAAATGTTTCCGGAGTTGGCCGAGGAGGTCCGCCAGAAAGTCGAGGCGCCGCACCTCGACATGACCCTGGCCCAGAGCGACAAGGCCGCGATTCCGGGCAGTCGGGTCAGCCTGATCGTCGAGGTGGGGCTCCCGAAGGGAACCCATGTGTACGCCCCGGACGTCACCGGCGGCTACATCCCGATCGCCCTGACGCTCCAGCCACCGCCCGAGATCGAACTCGGCTCCGCGGCCTATCCCCGGGCGAAGACCCTCTACCTCGACGCGATCAAGGAACGGGTCCCTGTGTTCGAGGGGAAGTTCCGGATCGTCCAGGACGTCAAAGTCGCCGGCTCGATGGACCTGATGAAATCACTGGGCGAGACCGGCAAGACCGTCGAGGTGACCGGGACGTTCAAGTACCAGGCCTGCGACGAACATGTCTGCTACCCGCCGACGTCACTTCCCGT
>JAYUZK010000235.1:0-12340 GCA_043751835.1 Gemmatimonadota bacterium
CCAAATCGCCTGGTAATCGCCGCCGATCGAAGTCGAGCCCGGGTCCGACGTCTCGCGGAAAATGTGGCCCGCGCCGGCGGCCCCGGTATCGCGGTGATCCGGGCCGACGCCCTCCATCCGCCGATCCGCCAGGCCGACGCGATCCTGCTCGACGTACCCTGCCTCGGTACCGGCACCCTGGCCCGCAATCCCGACGCCCGCTGGCGGGTGACGCCCGAGGCCATCGAGATGCTCCGCGACCAAGCCGCACGATTCCTCGTGCGGCTGGCCGACGTGGTGGCCCCCAACGGACTGTTATTATTCGCGACGTGTTCGCTCGAGGCCGAGGAGAACGAGGAACAGATCGCGCGGTTCCTGGCGGCCGACCCCCGGTTCCGGCGGGAACCGAGCGAGAATGTGCCGGCGGAACTGCTCAACGCCGAGGGAGATCTGCTGCTGTTACCCCAACGCCATGGAACCGACGGCGCCTACGCCGCTCGGCTCCGGAAGATCGCTGAATGACCGGTCCGGCCGAGTCGAAGCGCCCCCGGCTCTCGTTTCCTTTGCCACGGACGGTGGCAGGGCGCCGCCGCCTCACCGCCCTGCTGATCCTGAGCAGCTCGGCCGCGGCCGGCTATCTGCTCACCTGCTTTGCCTACCCTCGTCCCGTGTTCCAGCGCGACCACGCCGTGGCCCGGGTGATCGGGCTGCCGGTGGCCGAAGCCGAGAAGGTGCTGACGGCGCAAAGTCTCCGGGTCAAGATCGAAGGCGAAGAACCCAACCCCGAGGTCCCGGCCGGGTCGGTGGTCTGGCAGGACCCGCCACCCGACCTGATCGTACCCCAGGGAACGACGGTGAACCTGACCCGGAGCGGCGGCCCCGCCGGCGTTCCGATCCCCGATATGACCGATTTCGATGCGCAGTCGGCCACCAAGATCCTGATCGCCGCCGGCCTCAAGGTCGGCGACATCGACACCGTGCCGAGCGGCAGTGATCCCGACATCGTGGTCGGCACACGGCCGACAGCCGGGGGCGCCGCCGCCCCGGGTTCGACCGTGGCCCTGCTGGTGAGTCGCGGGCCAAGCACCATCGAGGTCCCCAACCTGGTCGGCCTCAAGCTCGACGAGGCCCGGCGCCAACTCGAGGCGGCCGGTTTCCGGACGGGCCGGGTGTCGAAAGTCGAACGACGGGGCCCCCCGGGCACCGTGGTAGAACAGTCCCCGACCGCCGGCAGCCGCGCGGCTCGGTCGGGCCGTGTGGACCTGACCGTGACGGAGATCAACTGATGCGAACCGCTCGAATCGCACCGTCGGTGCTGGCCGCCGACCTCGGCCGCCTCCGGGAACAAGTCGCCCAGGCCGAGGCAGGCGGTGCCGACTGGATTCACGTGGACGTGATGGATGGGCATTTCGTGCCCAACCTGAGCTTCGGCGCCCCGGTGATCAAGGCGATCCGGGCGGTCACGAAACTGCCGCTCGACGTCCACCTGATGGTGACCGAACCCGAGAAGTATTTAGCCGAATACGCCGATCTGGGCGCCAACATCTTCACTTTCCACCCCGAAGCAACCATTCACGTCCAGCGCCAGCTGGCCGCGGCCCGGGACCGGGGCATGAAGGCGGGCCTGGCCCTCAACCCCGCGACACCGTTGTCGGTGCTCGACGAAATCGTGGCCGATCTCGACCTCGTCCTGATCATGTCGGTGAATCCGGGATTCGGCGGCCAAGGCTACTGGGCCCCGGCCACCGCCAAGGTGGCGCGGCTCCGAGCCCTCCTTGGTGTCCTGGGTTCCGGTGCGGTGATCGAGATCGACGGCGGGATTACCGCCGGGACCATCGCCGCCCCGTTCCTGGCCGGATGCGACATGTTCGTGGCGGGCACGTCGGTTTTCGGTCAGCCCGAGCCCGGAGCGGCGATCGCGGCCCTCCGGGCGGCCTGCCCGCGGGGAACGCCTGCCTGACGCCGCCGGGCGGGACCCCGGACTTCGCGGACCGGCGCTGCCCGAGGTATTGTTAACCCATGCGGAAACAGTGGGCCTTCGTCATCGCCATCGTGCTTGGCCTCGGGATCGGCGCTTGGGCCCTCGCCCATTTCGGAAACCGGGGGCTGGCGGCCGAAGTCGGCAGCAGCGCCCCGAACTTCCGGGCGCTGAACCTCAAGACCGGCGACACCGTCTCGCTCTCCCGGACCTACAAGGGTCAGGTGGTGCTGGTGAACATCTGGGCCACCTGGTGTGTACCCTGCCGCCAGGAAATGCCCGCCATGGAGAAGCTTTACCAGGAATTCGGTCCCAAGGGCTTCAAGATCGCCGCCGTCAGCATCGACGAGGGCGACACCAAAGACGTGCTCTCCTTCGCCGCCAAGTTCAAGCTCACCTTCGACATTCTCCACGACGGCGACGGCTCGGTCCGGGAGGCGTTCCAGACCTACATGTACCCGGAGAGCTTCCTGGTCGACCGGAATGGCGTCATCGTCAAGAAGGCGATCGGCGAGCATCCCTGGTCCTCCGAGGCCAACCGCCACCTGGTGGCCGAACTGCTGGGCGTGAACCTCGGACCCGCGCCGGCCGAAACCAAACCCGGTGGCTGATCTCATTCTCGGCATCGAAACCAGCTGCGACGAGACCTCGGCCGCCCTGATCGACGTCACCGATGGGCGGCCGTTGCTTCGCAGTCTGGTCATTCTGTCGCAGGACGTCCACCGGATCTTCGGAGGCGTGGTGCCCGAGCTCGCCAGCCGGGAGCACGTCAAGACGCTCGACCCAGTGGTAACCCGGGCCCTCGCCGACGCCGGCGTCACCACCCGCGACCTGTCGGCCATCGCGGTAACCGCGGGACCGGGGTTGATCGGCGCGCTCCTGGTCGGCGTGATGTACGGAAAGGGCTTGGCCCTGAGCCTCGGAATCCCGATGATCGGCGTCCATCATCACGAGGGACACCTCTTCGCTCCGACCCTCGAAGACCCCACCCTGACTCCGCCATTCGTGGCCCTGCTGGTGAGCGGCGGCCACACCATGCTGCTCGACGTGGCCGCCTGGGGCGAATATCGCCTCCTTGGCGAAACGTTGGACGACGCCGCGGGAGAAGCATATGACAAGGTCGGGACTCTGCTCGGCCTCGCCTATCCAGCCGGCGCCGCCGTCGAGAAACTCGCCGCGACGGGTCGACCCGAGCGGTTTCGGTTTCCCCGGCCGCTTCTCAAGGACCAGTTCGACTTCTCCTTCAGCGGCCTCAAGACCGCCGTGCTCCGAGCCGTGCGGGCCAGCACCGACCTCGACCGAGACCGAGCCGATCTGGCCCGCGGGTTCCAGGACGCCGCCATCGACGTGCTGGTCGAGAAGACCGCCCGGGCGGTGCGGGCCTGCGATCGGCAACGGGTCGTCATCGTGGGCGGGGTCGCTTGCAACCAGGCCCTCGCCGATGGGATGCGGACCAGGCTGGGCCGCGATATTACCGTTGGTGTCGCCAGCCCCCGCCTCAACACCGACAACGCCGCCATGATCGCCGCCGCCGGCGCCTGGCATCTGGCCCGCGGCGAACGCAGTGGTTGGAACCTCGAACCCTTCGATTGGGGCCCGATGCCCGGCCTGGTCCGGACCGCCGGCTCCCCCGCCTGACCCAGGACCCCATGACAACTGTCTACCCGCTCGTTTTCCGAATCGGCACCTTCGAGGTCACCGGCTTTGGCATCATGATGATGCTCGGCTTCATCACGGGCGGCTGGCTCGTGGCGCTCGAGATTCGTCGCCGCGGATGGAACGAGGACTATGGCGCCGACATGATCGTGGCCGCCGTCGTCGGCGGGGTGGTCGGCGCCAAGCTCTGGTACGTGGCCCTGACCGGCGACCCGGGCGCCCTCTTCTCCCGCGGCGGTCTGGTCTGGTATGGCGGATTTCTGGGCGGCGTCACGGCGGTGATCCTGAACGGGTGGCGCCGCCGGGTCCCGATCCGGATCACCATGCACCTGGCAGCGCCGGCCCTCGCGGCCGCGTATGCGGTGGGCCGGGTCGGCTGCTTCGTGGTGGGCGACGACTACGGCCGGCCGACCACCCTGCCGTGGGCGGTCAAGTTCCCCCAGGGACTCCCCCCGTCCACGGCGGGCAACCTGGCCGCCCTGTTCCGGGTCGCCGTCCCGGCCGATGTGGCGCCGAACACTGTGCTCGCCGTCCATCCAACCCAGCTGTATGAGGTCATGATCATGATGGCGGTGTTCATGGTGCTCTGGCGCTGGCGGCTCTCCGATCGACCGCTGGGTTGGCTCTTCGGCGCTTACCTCATGTCCGCGGGGGCGGAACGATTCCTGGTGGAGATCCTCCGCGCCAAGGACGATCGGATCCTGGGCTTCTTCACCTTGGCCCAGGCCACCAGCGTACTCGTCGTCGTGACCGGTCTCGTGCTGGTCACCCGCCTCGCCGGCGCCTCGAACCCGGCACCCGGCGAGTATCTCCTCCGGAAGCCGACCTAACGACCGTCGCCGGGCGGCACACCTAACGCGCCGTCTTCCTTTCGCGGGGCCGGGACCGGCGGGATGAGACGGCGGGTGGGACCGCGGGAGCGACAGCAAGGGTGCGCCGGGGGGCGAGGACGAAGGTCCAGATGAGGGCGGCGGCCGCGAGCAGGACCAGCAGTCCCTGCGCGACGACCGATTCCACCGTCGGATAGACGCCGAAGGTTGGCGAGCGGACCATGCCTGGGATCGGCGTGATGGAAATGAAACCGCCCTCTTGCAGTTCGGCCATCGCCGTCCCCGCAAACACGAAGGCCATCAGGTAGAGAAACCCGCTCGTGATCGCAAAGAAAGGCCGGAGCGGAAGCCGGACTCCGTAGCGGTTGATCGCCAGGTACACTACCGCAAGCAAGGCGGCGGCCACCAGGAAGCCGGCCACGATCGGCGCCGCGGTCTCGGCCGTGCCGCCCGACACCGCGAGTGCCTTGTAGAACAGCACGGTCTCGAAGCCCTCGCGATAGACCGCCAGGAACGCCACCGAGGCGAGCGCCAGGATCGAGCGCTTCGACAGCGCGTCGGAGAGCCGGCTCTTCACGAACTGGTTCCATTTCGCCACTTCCATCTTGGAGACCAACCAGTAGCTCACCGAAAACAGCATCACCGTCGCGACCACCAGCGTGGCACCCTCGAGGGCCTCCTGGTGGGCTGGCCCGAGCCGGAATACCGTCTCGATCGCGAGGGCCGTGAGGAAACTCATCGCCACCGCCGCGCCGACACCCAGATGAATGTCCCGCCGGCGGTCGGACGCGCCAACCTTGACCAGGAACGCGATCAGCGCGCCGATCACCAGGATCGCCTCGAGACCTTCCCGGGCCAGAATCAGGAACGACTGGACGAAGAGCGCCACCGGCGTGAGTCTGGTGCCAAGAGTCCGTTCGGATCGTTCCAGAACCCGGATCAACTCCTCACGAACTTCTGCCAGGCGGGCCGGGTCAGACTCTTCCCGGAGCCGGGCGAACGCCGCCTCAGCCCGGCCGACGAGCGGCCCGTCCTTGACGCGGAGGTCCCGCTCCAGGCCCTCGAACGCCATGTAGGCGCTGATCGCCGCACTCTTGGCCGCCTCCTGACGGCCGGCCGCGGCCACCCGGAGCGTCGTGTCGATCCGGGCCCGTACCAGCGCAAACGTCGGCCCGTAGTTCCGGGTCCCGCCGGGCGCCGCGGCCCGGACGGCCGCCACCCGGGCGAGGTCTCTGGTGCCTAACGAGTCGAGGACCGCCTCGTCGCTCAACCCGGCCGACGCCGCAAACCCGACGAGGTCCGCCGGCACGGCGCCGTGCGCGGCCGGCAGCCGGAGGGTGCTGGCGTAGAGAGCGACGGCCCACCGGTCGTCGAGCGACAGCGTGCTTTCGAACGGGACCATCGCCGTACCGGCGACGCCAATCGTGATGCGGCGATAGAAGTCGAGCGGACTGGACCCGCGGAAGAAGACCGAGTCGGCAAGCTTCGAGGGCGGCGGCGTGAGCGTTCGGGCATCGGGCCCATCGGCCTTGCCGCTCACCCCGTGACACCGGGCGCACTGGCCGAGGTAGATCGCCTCGCCCCGGGCCAGCGAAGGCGCCTCACGCGGAAACTCGTCGATCGCCACCCCGAGCGACCGTGCCAGGCCGTCGACGAACCGCCCCACTACCGCATTGAGTGAATCGGGTGACCCGATCCGATCGACCATCTCGATTATTCGGCCCAACTCCGCCACCGCCGAGGAGGCCACGGCCGGCGGCAGGCTCGCCGCGGCCTTCCGTGCCTCACCCAGAAACAGCCTCGCCTCATCGACCTCGGCGCGGAGGACCACCTTCCCGTCCTTGACGCCCAGACCGAATTCCTCAGCCGCCAACCTGGCGGTCGTCGCGACCCTGCGAACAACCTGAACGGAGTCGGACGCGACCGTTCGACCCGGCAGCGCGCCGGCGACCCCCGGAAGGGCCACAGTTACAACATAAATGAGAATGAGTTTCAGATAAGTTCTCGACATCGCCGTCAACGTAGGGCGTGATCCTCGGAATTGGAAGGTCTCTACCCCTCGACGATGGCCACCGCCGCCGCCGAGAGCTCCGAATGGGTCAGCGATACGTGAATCCGGGCACCCGGATGACCCGCCAGGACCTGCTCCGCCGACCCGTGAAGACTGACCGATGGCCTGCCTCGCACGTCCCGGACCACCTCGATGTCACGCCACCTGATACCCCGGGCCCCCGGCAGGACCTGTAACGCCTTGTACACCGCCTCCTTGGCCGCCAGCCGAACCGCCAAGTGGCGAGCCGGGTACCGCATCCGGGTGACATATGCCTGCTCCGCGTCAGTGAGGAGCCGGCTCAACACCCGCTGGCGGTGAGCCTGCAGCATCGCCTCCGCCCGCTCGATATCGACGAGGTCGACTCCCATCCCGATCACGGCCACGGAATCCTCCAGAACCAGGAGGCCACCGGATCGAGCCAGGCCGGACGGCCGACCTGCCCGCCGATCGTCAGCGCCAGCCAGACCAGCGCCAGCGCCACCACCGTGCCCACCGCGAGCCACGGGACCAGCGACGGCCGCCAGGACTCGATCGAGAGGACTGCCGGTGCCAGGGCACCGAGCTCACGAGCGGCGAGCCGTTCGAGATCGTCCCAGGCGTCGTCGAGCGCCACGGCCCACCGCCTCATCGTCTCTCCAAGGGAACTCACGGCTGGACCCGCTCCCGCCAGACGCTCAAGGGGAATACCGGCCGCTTCGAGTCGGGCCGCGACGATCGCCCTGGCTGCTCGGTCGGGCAATAGCGCCGTGGCCCGCTGCAGGGGGAACCGCCTCCGGGCAGCCGCCACGAGCACCCGGCCCCGGTGGGCCACCATCAGCGCCTCGGCGGCGCCCGCCGCGGCCTCACGCCACCAGCGGAGCCAGACGGCGGGCCCGAGGGCCGCCGCCGCGCCATCGGAATCGCCGCCGTCCGCCAGCCTCCGAGCCAGAGCCGCCTGATCGAACACCCGCGAGACCAGATCCAGCCGAATCCGGTCGAGCCCGACCGCCGGATCGGAAAACCGCCGGGTGACATCGGTCATCCGACCGAGGAGCGGCCCGACCTCCGGCAGGGTCGGAGCCGTCAACCGGCCTCCGCCCCACTCCACGACGCCTCGTCCCCGCCGAGGGCATCGACGGAAATGGCGGCGGGCCGACCGCCCCGCGCCTCGAACCGCGCCACGAAGGTCGCCAGGGCCTCGGCGGTAAAGGCGCTCCGTTCGATCCCCGTCGCCACCACCGCCCGTTCGATCGTCTCCGGCGTACCTTCGACCTCGACCAGGCAGTCCATCCGCGGGTACCACTCGATCCGGACCACCGCCCCGGCCAGGTCGTAGTACTCCACCCGGCGGTCGACGGCGTGAACGGGGGCGTAGCCTAACGCTCCGACCAGCGCCTCCGCCTCGGCTCCGTCGGACGTCGCCACCTCGTGCTCGATCCGCCGTTTGTAGCCGCCCTCGAGGCGAACCGGTCCCTTCCAGCCGAGCACGGCGCGGCCGCTCCCATCATCCCCGCGAAAGCGACGGATCCGGAGTACCTCATCCCTGGCCATGAGCGTTCCCTCCCGGTCGAACCGGCGGTCGGTCATCAGCCCGCGGAATCCCGGCACCGCCCCCGCCGCGAGGAGCCGGCGCCGGAGCCCCGCCGGATCGACCACGACCGCCTTGACCTCGAGTTCGATCACGGGCGCTCCCCAAGGATCGCCGAGCGCACCCGCTCGGTGTCGGCGAGATCGGCGAAGACCCATTCGGCACCGGCCCGGGCCAGGTCGTCGGCCGCGTAGTGCCCGGTCGCGACCCCGATCGCCGTGGCGCCGAGGCTCCGGCCGCAGGTCACATCGGCGGGGGTGTCGCCGATGATCACCACCTCGGCTCCCCGCGGCGCCCGCCCGAACAGCGGCGCGGCTCGCGACGCGGCGATCGGCGGCAGAGCGGACCGGACCGCATGGTCGGATCCGTAGGCACCGACCCGGAACTGCCCTGACTCGATCCCGGCTGCGGCGAGCTTGATGGTGGCCCCGCGCGCCACGTTGCCGGTCAGGAGGCCCACTACGACGCCCGGATCGCCACCTAACGCTTCGAGCAGCGGATGGATGCCCGGCATGACCGTCGTCAGATGGGCGTTCACCGTCAGCTCGGACTCAAGATGGAGGAGATACCGGTCGAGGATCTGGTCGATCCGCTCCGGACCGCCGAGCGGCACACCGGCCGCCTCGAACAACTCGACGATGATCTGGGGGTCCGTCTTGCCGTCGAACCGGACCCCGTCCACGGCCTCGGCGGCGATCCCGGCCACATCGTCGATCGCGGCGAGAATGGCCCGGCGCCCGGCACCGCCGGAGAGGAGCAGAGTGCCGTCGATGTCGAACAAGACGAGGCGCCTGGTCACCCGCCGGTCTCCGCCGACGGCGAGGCATCGCTCGCGCTGCACGGCTTGCATCGGGTGACGCCCTGGAACATGCAGATGAGGCAGATGAAGGTGCCGCACTGCTCGCAGGGGTAGCCTTCCGAGGCCCGCTCTTCCCGCCCGCAGGCCCGGCAGACCATTGCGTCCGTCGCCGGTTTCCTGGTTGAACTGTCCATGGCCGCCCCCTAGTCGGTGATGCTGTAGAGCTTGATCTTGTTGATCAGGGTCGCCCGGGAGATGCCCAGCTCCTTGGCCGCCCGGGTCCGGTTGCCTCCGTGATAGCGAAGCGTCCGGTCAATGTGCTGGTGCTCGAGCGCTTGCAGCGTCATCGGGCTGTGGCGGCGATCGCCGAGACCCGCCCGGGCCCGCAACTCGCCCGGCAGATGCTCGACATTGATGGTCAGCTGACCCTTGGCCACCAACATCGAGCGTTCGAGCACATTCTTCATCTCGTGGACGTTGCCGGGCCAGGAATACGCCAGCAACCGCTCGTGGGCATCGGCCGCCAGCGCCGGCGGTCCATCGGGCATTTCCGTCTTGATCTGGTCATGCAGCAACGTGACCAGATTCACCCGGTCCTCCTGACTCCGGTCCCGGACCGGCGGAACGGCCACTGGCATGACGCTCAACCGGTAGAAGAGATCCTCCCGGAACCGTTCAGCCTCGACATCCTGCGACAGGCTCCGGCGCGTCGTCACCATGATCCGGGTGTCCACGCTGATGTCGTCGGTCCCCCCCACCCGCCGGAAGGCCCGCGTCTCCAGCACCCGGAGGAGCTTGGGCTGGATTTCGGCTGGCAGATCCCCGATTTCGCGGATCAGGACGGTGCCGCCATCGGCGAGTTCGATCAGGCCGCGGCGCCGCTCCGTGGCATCGATGAAGACCCCGCGCTCCTGCCCGAACAGCAGCGCCTCCAGCGCCGAGGAGTTCATCCCGGTGCAGCGAACCTCGAAGAAGGGCTTCGATTTCCGGCCCCCGAGTTCGTGAATCGTCCGGGCCACCCAGGCCTTGCCCACGCCGGGCTCACCGTTCAGCAGCAGGGTGGTCCGGTCGCTCTGGGCAAGTAACGCCATCTGCTGAGCCAGCTGCCGCATCGGGGCGGTCGTCCCGAGCGAGTCGAGCGGCTCCTTCGGGGCCGAGGCCGCCAGCATTGCCGCGACGACGCGGCGGGTGCGGCTGGTCGCGGCAACCCGGGCCGACACGGTCAGGAGCACCTGAACGTCGGCGCCGGTGTCGACGACCTGGAAGGCCCCGGCCTCGAGTCCGCGATTCGCGGTCGCCGGGTCGGGCCGGTCGGCGAACAGCACGACCGGGGTGTCGCCGGCGCCTAACGCGGCGATCGCCCCTGACTGGTCGGCCAGCGAGAGGGCCAGCAAAACCGCATCGGGTCTGGTCCGGGCAAGGGTCGCGACCCCCGCCTCGATGGAAAGCTCCCGGATCACCTCGTGGCCGGTTTCCTCGAAGCGGGCGCCGATGGCCCGGAGCACGGAGGGATCGTCATGCACCAGCAGGATCGAGTCGGTCATCGTCGTCACCCTGGTAAGGTCGACCGGTTGAGCCCCGTCCCGGAGAGGGAGCGGAACGTTGCACGATTCATCGGATCGGCGCCACCACGCGAATGGCGCCGGGTTGCATCACGGCGGTGAGGGGCGTCAGGCCGGCCAGGTCGCCGTCGTACTGCACCGGCTCGGGCCGCTCGGTTTCGATCGTCACCACCGTGCCTCTGGCATGGATCAGATACGGAGTCGGTCCGGTCTGGAGCACCACATTGGCCAGCGCCCGGGTCATGCCCCGAAGCACCTGCCACGGCGAATCCGCCGCCAGCACCAGCACGTCGAACACGCCATCATCGGGCGCCGCTTCGCGCACCGCCCGGACAAACGGCGGGATGATCTCGCCGCAGTTCAGTACCATGCAAACCGACGCCTCACGGTCGATGGGCCGGTCGTCCACGGTCACCCGGAACCGGCTTGTTCGAATCAGCGGCAACTCCCGGAAAAACGCCCCGAAATAGCCGCCGATCCCGAGCCGCCGTTTGTCGGCGATCTGGGTGTTGCCCATCACCCGCGCGTCGGCACCGGCCCCGCAGGCGACTCCGAAATAGTGGATGCCATCCGCGCGCTCGATCCGGCCCAGGTCGATCCGCCGGGGCTGCCCCCGGATGATCAGTTCGGCCGCCTGCACCGGACCCGTCGGCACCCGGAGGTTCCCGGCCAGCAGATTCCCGGTGCCACCGGGCACCAGGCCGAGCACGGTCTCGGTGCCCACCAGCGCGGCCGCCGCCTGCATCGTGGTGCCGTCGCCACCGAAGACCGCCACCACGTCGACCCCGTCGGCCACCGCCTCGGCGGCGAACCGGCGGGCATCGACCGGGCCGGCGGTGGTCCGGAAATCAACCACCCAGCCCGCGGCGCGGAAGATCCTCACCACCGTTTCGGCGACGGCTGGATCGTGACGCGCCGCCACGGGGTTCCCGATCAGGAGGACGCGGGCCATCTCAGTACTCCCGATCCCATTTCAGGTCGGCGCCGAACTGGTACTTGTTGGTCCGGACCAGGATGCCGCTGGCCTGCCCGAGGCAAGACTGCACCGGTTCGGCGGCCAACTGGAACTTGAGTGTCGAGCTGAGCCGGTATTCGAGCGACGCCCCGAGATACCGGGGATTGAACTCCAGCCGCTGGAGGCAGCCGCCCAGATTGAAGGTGGCGAAGAGGCGCCGTCCAAGTTGGCGGCCGAGCGACAGGTTGGTGACGGTGCCGCCGGTGGCGAGGAGGCTGTTCCCCTGGAGAACGCCCGCGCGAATCTCGATCAAATCGAAGGGCGAGTTCGACGACGAGATCAGCGCCCGCTCGAGCTCGGACGAAAGGACGGTGGACGCCACCGACGCCAGCATCTGCCCGGTGTTCCGGACATTCAGGAAATCATTGCCCCCGGCAAGCAGGGTGTTCGACATCGTGCCGGTGACGAGCAGCGCCAGCAGGTCCCGCTCGGGAATCGGCTGACGCCCGGGTTCGGTGGCCAGGTTGAGTTTCGGGACCAAGAGCGTGCCGGTGATCTTGGCGATGACCGGATAGTCGTCGCCTTCGCTGCTCGCGGTTCGAACGAGATAGCGGGCGGCGATGTCGAGGTCCGCGTTCAAGTCCGGGGTGTTGAAGTACCGCACCGTCCCCCGGTCGACCGCGAACGTCCGATAGACCGGGCCCAGCTTCAGGGTATAACTGCCCCGCGGGGTCGCGAACTGGCCGCTTACCCGGTAGTCGCCCCGCCGGGAACGCCGCCGCTCCTTGTTGACCGTAACCTGCCCCTCGAGCTGGACGTTCGCCTCGCTGGACCGAAGCCAGACGTCCTGGCCGACCCGAACCCGGAGATCGCGGATGGTGAGCGAGTCGAGGAACCGGCTCTGAAACTGGGCCCCAAGCCTCTGGGCCCGGAGCGCGGTGGTGTCAACCAGATCGGCGTT
>JAYUZK010000236.1:0-3369 GCA_043751835.1 Gemmatimonadota bacterium
CGATGAAAGGGACGTTGCCCAGTCTGGCGGGGCAGTTCGCCAGCGGCCGCAGTGATGTTTCAGAAAAGGTCGACGACCTGCTCTGGGAAGACCCCCCCCGGTGACGGTGCTCGCCGACACCGGGGGGGTGTACGCCCTGCTCGATCGGAGCGATGCCTGGCATCGGCGGGTGATTGGTTACTGGGAACGCCACGCCGCCGAGATTCGGCTCCCGGAGCCGATCTTGGCCGAGGTCTGTTATCTGGTTGGGAAGAGCCTCGGCGGTCGGGCGGAGAACGCCTTCATCCGGGCGATCGCCGATGGCGAGTTCACGCTCGAACCGCTGGTGGCCGACGAAGACGTTCCGCGCGCCGCCGATCTGATGCAGGTCTACCGCGACGCGTCGATCGGCTTCGTCGACTCGGCGATCGTTGCGGCCGCCGAGCGGATCGAGGCGAGTACGCTCCTCACCACCGACCGGCGCCACTTTCCGTTAATCCGCCCGCGTCATCTCCCCGCCTTGGTGCTGGTGCCGTAAGGCTCGTTCAGGCGTTGGTGAGCAGACACCGAAACGTCGCGCCGACGCGATAGCTTCCGTCGGCTTGTCGGAACGGCGCCAGCGCCGTGGCGCCTCGGCCAGGGCAGCGCCCGGGCTTGCGGCGTATTGGAAGGAGTTGAACCCGGCAACGACGTCGAAGGTCCCATCCGCGAACGGGAGTTCTTGCAACTCCCCGGTCCGAAAATCGCCGGTGGGAACGCGGGTCCGGGCGATGGCGAGCAGGTTCTCGGCGGCCTCGAGGCCGGAGACGCCGTGCCGGCGTGAACGTTGGAGCGGGTCAGGACCGCCTCGTAGACCGGACGGCACATCCCCTCTTGAATGTTCGCCCAATCATTGGCTCGGGCGCCTCAGAGCCGGCCATTGATCGCGAAGGTCGTGGGTTTCGGTTTGGCCGACATTATCGCTCCTCTGTTGCCGTGGGTTAGGCGGTCATGGCGATCCAGGCCCCGGCGATGACCCCGAGCCAGATGAGGACGTAGGCCGGCACCGCCCAGTCCCGGCGAACCAGCATCTCGGGGAACATGACTGGCCGGCCCGCGAATTTTCCCCGGGGTCGCGACGGAAAGAAGAAGGTCTTGTACGTCTCGGTGGCGGCCACCGTATAGCCGATGGCCCCGAAGAGCATCGCGGGCCAGGACGTCGTGAGGCCAAGCATGAGCCAGGCGAACCCCGCCGCCAGCAACGGACTCCGGAAGAACTTGAAGATCTGGAAGCCCTCGATCGGGGCGTCCTTCCAGGCGCCGCCCATTGCGCTGAACCAGCCGCCGAGGGCCCCGACGGTGAGGGCGGTGACTAGGCGGGGAAGGGGCGCGAAGGTGTGCTCGAGCCACGCCGCCAGGTAGGCGCCGCCGATGATGGCCCCGGCGTATCCGATTCCCACCAGCGCTCGAATCCCCGGGCGGACGACCGGCCGGCCGAACACGGCGAGTTGCATTGGAATCGTGTACTTCGATTGGTCCTGCTGCCGGAAAAACGTCTTGTAGGTTTCCGAGATGGCGCGCTCAGTGGCGTAGATCAGTCCGAACAGCAAGACGAGGGGTCCGGCGCCCAGAGCGCTCCGCCCCCGCAGATCTCGGGGTCCTGCCGCCAGCCCCAGGAGTCCTGCCACTTCAAGGCGTTGAGCCCGATGTGGCGAACCTCGCCGACGTCGCCGGCGGCAATCAAGTTCCTCAGTACTCGAGTAACCGGCTTGTAGCCGTAGTTCTCGAGGACCAGCACCTGTTGCCCGGTGTTCTTGGAGGCGGCGATGATCCGATCGGCCTCGGCCGTGTCGGTGAAGGCCGGTTTTTCGACCAGGGCCGGCTTGCCGGCCCGCAGGGACTCGAGGGTGAGACAGAAATGATCGCTCGGCGGGGTCGCGATCAAGGTGGCGTCGACGCCGCGATCTTCGATGGCCGCGGTGTAGCTTGGATAGGCCCGGAATCCACCGTGCCGGGCGGCGTAGGCCTCGGCCCGCCGGAGATCGCGGCTGGCGAACCCGACCTGCACGCCCGGAAAACGGCTGAGCGTGGCCGCGTGCCGTCGGGCGATCGCGCCGCAACCGAGGATCGCGATCCGGAGCGGACGGTGCTCATCCGGCGGCATGGGATACCTCCACCGCCACGTTGCCCTGTCCGAGCGCGCGGTCGGCGGCTCGAAGGCCCATCGCGGCAATCGTCAGGCTCGGGTTGACGCCGCCGGACCGCGGCAGCGCGCTGCCGTCGGTGATCCAGAGATTGTCGAGGCCGCGGAACCGGCCGTCCGGGTCGACCGGCGCGGTGCGCGGGTCGGTTCCCATCCGGAGGGTTCCGAGCGAATGGGAGTAGGTCCGGACCGGATGGGCGTAGCTGACCACCGCGCCGGCCGCCTTGAGGATGCGCCGGGCCACCCGCCGGAGGGCGTGGTCACCCCGGCGATCCCGGGCCGTGTAGTCATGCCGCACCACGGCGATGGGCATACCGAACCGGTCCACCGCTCCGGGATCGAGCGTTAGGCCGCTGGCCGCCTGCGGCTGGTCCTCGGCGATGGTCAGCAAGCCGAGGAGCCGGTCGACCACGACCTCCGCGAGGACGCCCAGCGGCCACGGCGCCTCGGCGCGGAGGTAGTCCGCCGGCGGGATGGCCAACTGCTGGATCGACCCGAGCTTGGCGCCGTCCTCGCTCCGGTAGTGGTCGAAGAAGCCGAGTTGTTTGACGAACCGGCGGGCCTGGTTCTGGCGGCGCGGGAAGAGCCCGACGACTGCGCTGTTCACATGCCGGGTGAGATAGCGCCCGACCGCCTGGCCGGCGGGCGACACTCGCTCGAGTCCCGAGGCGAGGACCAGATGAGGCGAGCCGAGGCCTCCGGCGGCGAGGATGACCTGGCCACCTTCGAACTCGAGTCGCTGGCCGTCGGACCCGACGGCCTCCACCGTCCGGATCCTGCCGCCGCGTTCCACCAATCGAGTGACCACGGTCTCGGGCCGGAGCAGGAGCCCTCGTTCGATCAGTTGGGGAAGAATGACGGTGGCGAGATCGTTCTTGGCCCCGATGGCGCACGCAAACGCGTCGCAGGTCGGGCAGTCGACACACCCCGGCTTCGGCCCGATCGCCCGCCGCCGGATCGCCAGCGGGAGTCGGACCGGCGAGAGGCCTAACGAGCGGGCGGCCGCGTCGAGCCGGCTGCTGGTTTCCGCGAGGGGGCCACTCGAGACGTCCAGCAACCGTTCCGCCTCATCGTAGTAGGGCTCGAGGTCGGCCAATTCAAAAGGCCAGGCAGCCCCCGAGTCGGCAACGAGATCGGGCGCGGGGGCAAAGTCCTCGGGGCGGAGCCGGAGGGAGACGCCGCCATAGAAGACCGAGGGGCCGCCGACA
>JAYUZK010000237.1:0-5148 GCA_043751835.1 Gemmatimonadota bacterium
CAGGGTGCCCAAAAAAACCGCCCGGTCCGAGAGGACCAGGCGGTTTTGTTGTACCGACGGGAAACTATTTTTCGCGGGTGCGGCGCCGGCGCCGGGCGGCTTGGGCTTTGAGGGCCCGCGCCATGCTCGGTTTGAGATAGTGGCGCTTCTGCTTCAACTCCTTCAGGATCCCGGCCTTCTGGACTTTCCGCTTGAAGACCTTGAGGGCCCATTCGACGCCATCAGTCTCAGCCAGCTTCACTTCGATCATTTGGAGCCTCCCGGGCAAACCGATGAACTACTTCGTCACCTTGGTGACGTTCTCAGCGGCCGGGCCCTTGGCGCCCTGCACGATGTCGAACTCGACCCGCTCGCCCTCGGCGAGGGTGCGGAACCCCTGGGACTGAATGGCCGAATGATGCACGAAGCAATCCTTCTGGCCGTTTTCCGGGGTGATGAAGCCGAATCCCTTGGTTTCGTTGAACCACTTGACGGTGCCCGTAGTACGCATTGTCCTGCTCCTTTGGTTTTTGTCGTTATCGGAGTCCCGGACCATGCCGTACTCGCCAGACGACTGACTGCGTGACCGAAGCCTCACGCGGGGCTTGCAACACAAAGGGCCGGCGCGAACGCCAGCCCTGAGTCACCAGAAACTGTTTCCACCAAACTCCGGTAGATCCTGATCGCGGACAAAAGCTAATATCCGTGCCCGATTCTGGCAAGACACGGGCCGGAACGGCGCCTCGGGCGGGGGCCGCCCGGCCGGAATGTCCGGTCCCGGGCTTGTCACGACGGGGTATGCGCGTAACATTCTGCGGTCGACAATTCCCCATCTCCAGGGCCAACAACGTGCGCCTCCTTCCCCGTGACGAGCGGTTCTTTGATCTGTTCACCTCCGTGGCGACCCTGAACGTCGAAGCCGCCAAGCACCTTCACGAGTTGTTCAAGTCGGATCCCGATCACCGGGCCTATCTGGCCGAGTCGATCAAGCGACTCGAGCATGAGGCGGACGGGATCACCCACGAGGTCATCACCCGGCTCGACCGGAGCTTCATCACGCCGCTCGACCGAGAGGATATCCACCTCCTCGCGTCCCGGCTCGATGACATCATCGACCGAATCGACGGTACCGCCCGGCGGGTCCAGATTTTCCGTCCCGGGGTCCCGCCCCAGGGCATCCTGCTCATCGCGGAAGTCATCGTCCGGTCCACCCAGCAGATTCACGAGGCGGTCCGGGTGCTCGACGGGGCCAAGGCGCCCGTGGTGATCGCCGCCTGCATCCAGGTGAAGAAGCTCGAGGAGGAGGGCGATTTCGTCTACCAGGAATGGCTCGGCCGCCTCTTTGACGAGGAGAAGGACCCGGTGGCGCTGATCAAGTGGAAGGAGATCTACGACACGCTGGAAAAGACGCTCGACCAGGCCGAGGACGTCGCTAACGTGCTCGAATCGATCGCGATCAAGCACAGCTAGATGCCCATGACACCCGAGGTCACGTTCATCGTCTTCATCGTCGGGGTCGCCCTGGCGTTCGATTTCAGCAACGGGTTCCACGACAGCGCCAACTCGATCGCGACGGTGGTCGGTACCCGGGTCTTGAGCCCCGGCGTGGCAGTGATCTGGGCCGCCTTCTTCAACTTTGTCGCCGCGTTCGCGGTTGGTACCGCGGTCGCCAAGACGATAGGCAAGGGGCTGATCAATCCGGCGGTGGTCGATCCCAACGTGATTCTCGCAGGATTGATCGGCGCGGTAGTGTGGAACCTCGTCACCTGGTGGGTCGGGCTGCCGTCGTCGTCGTCGCACGCGTTGCTGGGCGGCTACGGTGGCGCGGCCCTGGTGAAGGCCGGAATCGGCGGGCTGATCGCCGCGGGCTGGGTCAAGCCGATTCTCTTCATTTTCCTCTCGCCGTTGATCGGCGCGGGCGCGTCCCTGCTGCTCACCGTGGTGCTGAGTTGGACCGTCTACCGGCTTCCAGCGGCCAAGGTCGACCGGGCCTTCCGGCGGCTTCAGCTGCTATCGGCGGCGGCCTTTTCGGTGAGCCACGGTGCCAACGACGCCCAAAAAACCATGGGCATCATCGTCGGATTGCTGGTGTCGGTGAACCATCTGTTCAAGGGCGCCCCCGGTTGGCAGGGGGCGCTCTATCTCCCCAACGCCGACTCGATTCCGTTGTGGGTCGAGATGGCCGCCTACTCCGCCATCGCGCTTGGTACGGCCCTTGGGGGTTGGCGGATTGTCAAAACGATGGGAACCCGGATCACCAAGCTCCGGCCGTTCGGCGGGTTCTGCGC
Organism: Gemmatimonadota bacterium; assembly: GCA_043751835.1. GTDB lineage: Bacteria > Gemmatimonadota > Gemmatimonadetes > Gemmatimonadales > GWC2-71-9 > SHZU01. The sequence goes on from JAYUZK010000237.1 coordinate 2,268, forward strand.
CGAGGCAGGCGGCGCCAGCGCGATCTTCTTCGCATCCTGGCTCGGGATTCCGGTTAGCACCACCCACACGATCACCGGTTCCATCGTTGGAGTCGGGATGGCCAATCGGATGTCGGCAGTTCGGTGGGGTGTGGCCGGCCGGATCGTCTGGGCCTGGGTGCTCACGATGCCGATGGCCGCCTCGATCGCGGCCGTGTCGTACATCGCGCTTCGCTAGGTGGAGGGCGGGGATGCTCGCCCTTACGACGAGATGGCGGCGAGCATCTCGGCGGCGGTGGTCCACCGGTCGTCGGGCAGTTTGGCGAGGGCCCGGACCACGGCGCGAGCGAGGCCCGGCGGCGCCGCGGGCACCAGGACGGCAAGGTCGGGGACCGGGGCAGTGCGATGCAGTTCGAGCACCGCCAGTTCGTTTGGATGGACGTACGGCGGCCGGCCCGCCAGGCACTCGAACAGCACACAGCCGAGTGAGTACAAGTCTGACCGGGGGTCCACCATGCTCGCCCCCATGATCTGTTCCGGACTCATGTAGCGTGAAGTCCCCACCGCCATGCCGCTCTTGGTGACCCGGTCTGTCCCGGCCAGTTCGATGGCCCTCGCGATTCCGAAATCCACCAGCACTGCCCCGTCCGGCCCGATCATGATGTTGTCGGGCTTCAGATCGCGATGAACGATCCCGCGCTCGTGGGCGTGGCTGAGGGCTCCGAGGAGATCGCGCCCGACCCGTTCGGCGTCCTCGGGGATCAGGCGGCTCCGCTGCTGGAGCACCTGCTGGAGCGACGGGCCGGGAATGAACGGCATCGCGTAGAAGATCAGCCAGTCCGCCTGACCCGAATCGATCAGCCGTCCGATGTGAGGGTGGTCGAGCCGTTGGACGATCTGAATTTCGCGGAGAAAGCGATCGGCGGTGACCGTGACGGTGAGTTCGGGCCGGAGGATCTTGAGCGCCACCGCCCGGCCGTCGAGACCGGTGGCCCGGAAGACCCTTGCCGCCCCGCCGCGGCCGATTTCGGCTTCGACCTGATAGCGCCCGGCGAGGGCCTGCTGAACGATCGGGAGTAGGTCGCGGGCCATGCCAACCTCTTGGGTGACGACGGGCCGACCCGACAACAATAGAGCCAGCCGTCCGGCCTCAACAGGGGGGCCCGCCTTGCGGGGAGGGCCGCCGGGATCCGATGTTGGAACGACGCGATCGATTCGAGGAGCGACCAAGGATGGCGAACGAGGGAGATGGCCCGGGGCCATTGGCTGGTGTCCGGGTGGTGGAGTTTGCGGGAATCGGTCCGGGGCCGCTCGCGGGCATGCTGCTGGCCGATCTGGGAGCGGATGTGGTGGTGGTTGATCGCCCGGTCCTCTCGGGATTCAGCACCGCGGTTCCCCGCGCGCTGCTCATCACGAATCGGGGCAAGCGACTCACATCGGCCGATCTCAAGGCTGAGGAAGGGCGGAGCGCCGCCCGGGCCCTGGTCGAGTTGGCCGACGTGCTGCTCGAGGGCTTCCGACCTGGTACGATGGAACGGCTCGGCCTCGGGCCTGGCCGGCTTCTGGCCGACAATCCGCGGCTGGTCTACTGCCGGATCACCGGATGGGGTCAGACCGGGCCGCGGGCCGGGATGGCGGGGCACGACATCAACTACATCGCGGTGACCGGGGCGCTCGCCGCGTTAGGCAGGGCCGGTGGTCCGCCCACGCCACCCGCGAACCTTCTGGGCGACTACGCCGGTGGAGCGATGTTCGCCGTGACCGGCGTCCTGGCCGCATTGTTCGAGGCGGAGCGATCCGGACGCGGCCAGGTCGTGGACGCGGCCATGGCGGATGGCGTTGGGGCCCTGCTGGCACCGATGGCCGGGATGGTGGCCGCGGGGCGGTGGCGCCTCGAGCGTGGCGTCAACTGGCTCGACACGGGAGCGCCGTTCTACGATGTGTATCGGACCCGGGACGACCGGTATCTGGCCATCGGCTCACTGGAGGACCCGTTCTTCGCCGCGCTCGCGGCGGGGCTCGGGCTTACCGAGGCCGAGTGCGGGGACCGGTGGGATGAGAGACAGTGGCCGGCACTTCGGGAACGGATCACGGGGATCGTCTCGACGCGAAGCCGGGACGAGTGGATGGCCGTCTTCGATGGTACCGATGCCTGCGTGGCCCCGGTGCTCGATCTGGCCGAGGCAGAGAGGGATCCCGCCAACCGGGCGAGGGAGGCCTTCGTGGCGAGCGGGGACCTGGCGCAGCCGGCGCCGGCGCCGCGGTTCAGCCGGACACCGTCCCGGCGGCCCTCACCTCCACCGGTCGAGCCGGTGACGCTCACCTCGGTGCTCGATGGCTGGCGGCGAGGCTGACCGACCCTCAGCGAAGGAACGGTCCCACGCCGCGGTCGAGCCGCCGGCGGACCCGGCCGTGGCGGTCCACCGTCACGACGGTCGGATTCCACGGCGCCATCCGCAACTCGAGCGGGCTCTCGGTGGCGGCGCGGAGAGCCGCCGCGAAGGTGTACGCGTCAGCCCCGGAATCATCGACCACGTAGCCCTGATCGCGAAGAGACGCGATCGTCACCGCCGACAGGGGATTGATCCCGTTGTTGAGGAACCCGGTCATCAGCTCGTTCCCCATCACAACTTCCCGCCAGTGGGCATCGCGGGTTCCGGGGCCGCCGTTGTTCTCGACCGGCACGGCGTTGCCGCTGAAACCGCCCGGCGCGAGGGCCGCCGACGCGAAGGCCATCCGGGCCGACGGCCCGGTGAAGTACGGATCCTCGCTGCCGCGGCCGGTCAGCAGACCCTGCAGACTCCAGATCGAACCGATCCCGAGCACGTGGCCCATTTCGTGGAGAACCACGTCCTTGAACCGGCCGCTCGCCTCGAGACCGACCACGTCGTCGATGTCGAAC
>JAYUZK010000238.1:0-10728 GCA_043751835.1 Gemmatimonadota bacterium
CGGGCGTCTCCTGCCGAACGGATCGACGCCCCGCCGACGGTGACATAGATCGGGCTGGTCGTGGCGAACGGATAGTGATCGAGGACCGGATGGCGCGAATGCCGCGCGAACGCGCGCACCGTGAACCAGGCACTGTGATCGACCGGCAGCGACACCTTCGCGTCCGCCCGGGTCCGGTCGCCGGCCAGCGGAACCGAGTGAACGACCCGACCGTTACTCACCACCTGGAGTGAATCCACGGGCACGATCGACCGAAGGGTGATCACCGCCTCGAGCGTTCCCGGTCCGGCGAGCGCGATCGAGGCGCCGATATCCTTTCCGCCCAGCGTAAAGCCGACGAGCGGTCCGTTGGTGGCGAATGTTTTCCCCGCCTTGAGCGCCGCAAGCCAACTCCGATACTCGAGCCGCCCGCTCTTCACGAACACCCGGCCCAGACCGACCGGCCCGCGGAGCGAGGCATAGTTGGCCATCGCGTCGGTGCCGGCACCGGTCGGGAGGCGGACGCCGGTGTTGAGCATCCGGTACCAGATCTCCGCCGTGGACAGATGGTCGCTGAACCCCACGACCTCGAGGTAATCGACCCTGCCTAACGCCGCCTCGATCGGGAAGCCGTTGGTCGTCGTCTCGCCCTTGTCAAAGTCCGGAACCGATTCGAACGGGTGGACATAGCCGGTCACCCCGCCCTGCGCGTGGGCCAGATCGTAGACGGCGGCGTTGTGCGGATAGAGACTGGCCGCCGCAGTCCCAACGTACCCGGCGTAATTCGGCATGATGAAGAACCGCGAGAGGCCGAGGAGCCCGGAATGGCCCCAGTAGCTGGTGTGGAACTCCTCGTCGTGTTTGATCAGCGTCGTCGGCGTGGACGCGGGATCGAGCCCGCTCCCCGAGAAATACCCGATGTCCGGAATCCGGGTTTCCTTGTTGACCACCAGATTCTCCGCCACGTGGAGATCCTCCGCCTCGGCCTGGAGCCGGAGACGGGCCGGCGTGTTCCGGTAGTGGCCCCCGTAGTTCATGTGGATGTGGAGATCGCCGCTCCACCAGCCCGATGCGGCAAGGTCGGCCAGCCGCCGGAGCTTCACGGGGTGGAGAATGGGCCCTCCGCCAACGGTGATCGTATCGACCCGCCGGGCGAACTCGTACCCCTTGGTCGTTTCCACCACGTAGCGGCCGGCCGGCAGGTCGAGCGTGCTGGATCCGGCCGTGTGGAAATAAGTGAACTCGAACCGCCGCTCGCTCCGGTCGAACTCATCGTCCGCGTGGGCCCAGGCGTCGGCGGGGAACCATCCGCGCCCGTCCGGACCGGTGACGGATACCCGAGCGGCGGTCATTCGGCCGGAAGGATCGGTGACCCGGATCGTCAGGCGCCGATGGGGCGTGCGCCAGACCCGCTCCCGCGCGGTGACGGTCGCGGCCTCGCCGCTCGGAATAACCAGGACGCGAAGTTCGGTGTTGCCACGTTGATTGGTGATGTAGGCGATCCGGGTACCGTCGGGGGACCAGCGGGGATTGGTATTATCCCACTCGCCGTAGGTCAGCTGGAACGGATTCTGGCCATCCGCCGTCATCAGGAACAGCTGGTTCCACGAGCGGCCAAGGAACGAACTGTAGACCACCCGCTTCCCGTCACGAGACCAATCGGGCCGAGCCTTCCAGGCGGTTTCCTCGTAGTGGATTTCCCGCGACGCCATCCCGGGCCGGGCCGCCATTCGCCAGAAGCCGCCGGTACCCCAGATCCGGCCCGCGTTCGAGACCACGATCAACTCCTGCCCGTCCGGGGACCAGGTCGGGGAGATGTAGTGATCGTAGGCACCGTAGTAGTAGCGCGGCAGTTTGCTGTCGAGATCGGGCGAGATCCGGAGCGGCTCACCGGCCGCCTGGCCGTTCTTCACATCGAGGCGATGAATGTGCCAGCGGCCCTGGTAGGCGGTGGATACGAAAGCAATGCGCGATCCGTCGGGAGACCAGCGCGGCTCGACGTTCACGGCGCCGTTGACCACGAGGCCCTCATCGGTACCGCGGGTCAGGTCCAGCACCCGGAGTTCGACGGCGTCGTTCCGGTAGGAACTGTAGACCACGGCGCGTCCGTCCGGCGACCAATCCGGCTGGTAGTCATACCCCGGGCCGTCGGTGAGCTGGGTTGCCTCGCTGGAGCCGAGCTGCTGGCGCCAGAGCGTGCCGGCCATCGAGTAGATGAGTGAGGTGCCGTCCGGGCTCCAGGTGACCCACCCGGGGCCGGAGGTGACCTGCGGGAGATACATCTCCCGGAAGTAGTAGTTGTGGGGAACCGCAATCTGCTTCAGAACCGTTTGCCGCTGGCCGACGGCGGCCGCCATGGGGATTCCCAGGGCGGCGACCGCCGCGAGCCATCCGCGATTGGGCATCGGTGGAATATACCGCGCCCCGGATCATCGTTGTGCGGAGACACTCCCGAACGCCAGGTCGCCGATCACCTTCAAGGCGGCGAGGGCCCGGGCATCTTCGGTCAGGTCGAGCGCGCCCGCCGAACTCAGGGACCATCGATTCGGCGCATCGATGGCGAAGATCCCGATCATGACACCCATCGCTCCGTCGGCGAGGGTCTCCCCGGTGGGGTTGTCGTAGCGGGCGACGAGGCGGTACGGCCGGCCCGCCTTGAGCAGGATCCCATCGCCGGCAGCCCCGGGCACCCGGGTCGGCATCCCGGTGATCTGTCCATCGGGATTCCGGATCGGCTGGAGATCGACGAGCACCTTGCCGGTCGTGACATCCTCGAGGCGGAGGGACACACCATGGTCGTGGAGGTGCCCGCCGATCGCCAGGATTCTCCCGGATCCGGCCAACCTGAATTCGAAGGACCGGTCCGATGGTCCCGGCGGAAGATCGTACGCGTCGCTCCGGGCAGCGGACACGAATCCGACGTCAAGCGGCAGGGGCAGCACAGCCAGCGGCGCGGGGGAAGTCCCGGGCGGCACCCATCGGAACCGAATCGTGAGATCGACCGGCCCGAGATCCGTCGGAGCGGCATGATCCCAGGCCACCAGCAGGGCCAGGCGGCTCTGGTCGGCAACCGGCACTCCCACCCCGGCGGGCAGCATGAGGTCACCGGTCTCCTGGCCGACCGCCAGCAGGCGTTCATAGGCCGGCTGCACGAGTTGGCGCCGCTCGAGGTTCACGACGTTCAGGTGGTGAATGAGGTGGCGGGACAGTGCCTGCCCGTGTTCGTCGTTCACCTCGATCGAGGCGCCGCGGACCCAACCGCCTACCGGCCAGCGAAAGGGAAGCAGTAGCGGGACGTGTCCGCCGTGTTCGTGATGGCCGCCGCCGCCACCGACGACGAAGTGTCCGGCCGAGACCACCACTTCATGGCGGGCCGAGTCGACCCGGACGGAGATCGCGGGGTCAGCGGGCAGTTGACTGGTCAGGAACGCAAGCAAAGCAAAGGGCCACATGGGACGGCTCCGGTAAGAGACGTCCCCATTGTGGCCCGGCACGATCAAGCCGCAGTCAAGCGGCCCCCTGCGGCATCAGTCGGCGGTGATGACCGTCCGGCTCTGCTCCCGCATGAACTGCTGGAGATAGTACGGACCGCAGCCGCCTTTGCCGGTCGAACCGCTGCCCTTCCAGCCGCAGAACGGCTGCGAGCCCGGCCACGCACCGGTCGTGGCGCCGGACCGTTTGTTTACATAGCAGACACCGGCCTCGATCGTTTCGAAGAACCGATCGATCTCAGCCTGATCCTTCGAGAAGAACCCTGCCGTGAGACCCAAATCACTGCGGTTGGCTTCCGCGATGGCCTGATCGAGCGAATCGACTGCACCGAGGGCCAGGAACGGGACGAAAAACTCCTCCTGGAACAACCGGCTCTCCAGGGGAAGCATCGCGATCGTGGGGGCCGCAAAGTGCCCCTTGTCGAACAGACCGCCGGAGAGCCGCCCGCCACCCGTGAGAATGGTCCCGGTCCGGCGGGCTTCTTCCACCACCCCGAGAAATCGCGCCATGGCTCGCTCGTTGATGACCGGCCCGAACCAGACGTCTCGTTCGGTGGGGTCTCCCATCGAAATCGCGGCGGTCTTGGCCAGCAGTTTTTCCGTGAAGGCCGCCGCCACAGCCTCGTGGACATAGACCCGCGACGTCGCGCTGCACTTCTGGTTCTGGAGCCCGAACGCCGACTTCATCGCCCCTTCGGCCGCGGCATCGATGTCGGCGCTTGGCATCACGATGGTGGCGTTCTTGCCGCCGAGTTCCATCAGGCACGGCTTCACGAAATTGCCGGACAGGCCGTGGAAGATCCGCATCCCGATGTCCTTGGACCCGGTGAACACGACACCGTCGACACCAGGGTGCTGCCACAGGGGATCGCCGATGTCGGCGCCCTGGCCGGTCAGGAAGTGGATGACCCCGGCCGGCACTCCGGCATCGCGATACACTTCGTAGAGTTTGAGGCCGGTCCAGCAGGTATCGGTGGCCGGCTTGAAGACCACCGCGTTCCCCGCGATCAGCGCGGCGCTCGACATCCCGGCCGCCAGCGCCAGCGGGAAGTTGAACGGCGCAATGCAGGCAAAAACGCCATAGGGGCGGAGTACGTCCACGTTCCGCTCGATCGGCGTCAGGTTGTGCATCGGCCGGACGAACCCGTTGGCGTCCTCCATCTGCTGGGCGTAGTAGTCGATCAGATCGGCGGCCTCTTCGGCGTCGCCGATCGATTCCATCCGGTTCTTGCCGACTTCCATGCTCATCAGCGCGGCCAGCTCGAAGCGCCGCTCACGGATCAGCGCCGCCGCCCGCCGCATGATCACGAGTCGTTTGGCCCAGCCGATCCCGCTCCACGCGGCCTGCGCTTTCCGCGCTGCCCTGACCGCGATGTCCACGTGCTCGGCCCGCCCCGCGCCGAATCGGGCCAGCACCACCGACGTGTCAATCGGCGAACGGTCCACGATCGGCTCACCGGCTGGCGTGACCGCCTGGCCGTCGAGATAGAGCGGATGGGTCTTGCCGATGCCGGCCCGGACCTTGGCCAGGGCTTTGTCGAACTCGGCATGGAACAGGTTCATGTCCACGCCGGTCGTGGTATAGGTGATCTTCCCGATCGTTGCCGTCATGTCCGGTTTCTCCCGACCGCCGCTTCGGTGCGATCCAGCGCCCGGCCGAAGCGGGCGAGAATTTCATCCAGCTCAGGTTCAGTCACGATGAAGGGCGGCGCGAGGCAGACCAGGTCGCCGGCCGTGCCGTCCGCCTGGCCAACGTTGGGCCACACCACCAGGCCCTCGTCGAGCGCCAGGTCGACGAACGTCTCCGCCACCCGCGCGGAACGCGGGAAGGCCTCCCTGGTGGTCTTGTTGGCGACGAACTCGATCCCGGCGAGAAGACCGCGGCCCCGGACATCGCCCACCAGAGGATGATCCCTGAACCGGGCCAGCTTCTGGTGAAGGGTGCCCCCCAGGAGGCGGCACCGGTCCACCAACTTGTGGCGCTTGATGTAGCGCACGGCCGCGAGCCCCGCCGCGCACATCATCGGCGTGTGGGTGAAGGTCTGCGCGTGGATCACCCCGCCCGAACCACTGGCCACCGGATCGAGCAGGCGCTCCGGCACCACCACGGCCGCGAGGGCTGCGTAGCCGCCGCTGATGCCCTTCCCCATCGTCATCAGGTCGGGCACAACGCCGTACTGCTCGATCGCGGTCCAGGTACCAGTCCGGCCCGCGCCGACCAGCACCTCGTCCGCCACCCACAGCACATCGTACTTCGTACAGATCTCCCGGACCGTCCGCCAGTATTCGTCCCGCGGCACCGACGCCCCGGTGGACGACCCCCCGACCGGCTCGGCGATGAACGCCGCCACCGAATCGGGACCTTCGCGGAGAATCGTTTCCTCCAGCAGGCGACCGGTGCAGCGCGGGCAGACCGGATCCCCGCCGCACCCGCACCGGTAGGCGTATGGCGCCGGCATCTGGACCACCGGGATCAGCCACTCCTTGAACATCGTCCGGTAATACTGCCGGGCCGAGGCGGAGAGGGCCAGCATGGTGTTGCCGTGATAACCGGGGGCGAGCGCGATGATCTTGTGCTTTGAGCGACGGCCGGTTTCGTACCAATACTGGCGGGCGAACTTGAGCGCCGCTTCCACCGCGTCAGACCCGCTGGTGAGGAAGTAGAACTTGTCGAGATCCCCGACCGAGAGCTCCTTCAACTCCGCCGCGAGGTGCTCGACCGCCTCGTTGGTGAACGACATCCCGTTGAGATACGCGACCTTGCGGATCTGCTCGGCGACGGCGTCCACCACCTCCGTGACGCCATGCCCCAGGTTGGCGACGTACGCGCCGCCGGAGCCGTCGAGGTAGTCCTTGCCGGACTCGTCGTACAGCCAGGGACCGCTCCCGCGCACGATCAGCGGGAAGGTCCGCCTGAGGTTGCGGTACAGGACCGCTGATTCGGGGTAGCGATAGGCCATGGGAAGGCCATAGCTTAACCTCGAATTCCCTGTTCCTACAACTCACCGAGGGCAGCGCCAGTGCGGTTCATCGGACTATTGACGGTGGCCTTGTTCAGCCGCCCGGCTCATGGACAGGTGGTCGACTCCGCGGCCACGGGCCGGTTTCCGGTGCTGGTATACCGAACGCCCTACGGCGCCGCCTCGGCGGTAGCCAGTTCCACGACGTTCAGGCACGCCGTCGAGCGGGGGTATGCGGTGGTGGCCGAGGACGTCCGGGGCCGGTACCGATCGGATGGGGAGTTCAATCCCTACCGGCAGGAAGGGCACGACGGGTCGACACCATCGAGTGGTGGGCAACATCACGGCCGATCTCTTCGTCAGGACCGACGCACCCGACATCGACGTGTGGGTCCGGCTCTTCGACGTTCTGCCGGACGGCACCGCGTGGAATCTGATGAGCCCCGGACTCGACGTGATGCGGATGAGCTACCGGCACGGTCGCCGGACGTTACTCAAGCCCGGCCGCGACGAAGAGGTTGTGCTGGCGAACCTGATGACCGGGAATCTGTTCAAGCAGGGCCACCGGATTCGCGCCGTGGTGTCGAGCAGTTTCCTGCCCTACTTCGGCCGCAATCGCCAGACCGGCCGGCTCAGAGTGTCGGCTGGCGCCCTCCCTCCGCGGCCGATAGGTTGGACCATGACAATCATCATGCGTCCGTTCCGCCTCGCCGGTGTCGCCCCCGCGATCGGCGGGCTGCTCGCCCTCGGCTGCGGCCGCCGCGTCACTGCCGACTACGTGCTCAAGGGCGCGGTCTACACCATGGCCTCGCCGGAGAAGGCGGAGGCCGTCGCCATCAAGGGCGACAAGATCATCTTCATCGGGTCCAGCAAGGACGCCGACGCGTACGTAGGCGCCTCGACCGAGATGCTCGACCTCGGGCACCGGATGATCCTCCCCGGCTTCCGCGACACCCACGTGCACGTCAGCTCGGGCATCGGTCTTGCCGACTGCCACTTCGACGATCTCACCACCCCGCAGGCGATCGTCGACTCGGTGAAACAGTGCGTCGCCCGCGCCAAACCGGGTGAGTGGGTCCGGGGCCGGGGCTGGGCGCTCCCGGTGTTCCCGAACGCCAATCCGGGCAAGGCGCTGCTCGACAAAGTGGCTCCGGACAATCCGGTCTTTCTCACCGCCGCCGACGGGCACTCCGCCTGGGTCAACTCCAAGGCGCTCGAGATCGCCGGGGTGACACGGGCCACCAAAGATCCGATGAATGGCCGGATCGAGCGCGATGGCGCCGGCAATCCGTCCGGGACTCTTCGGGAAAGGGCCGAGCAACTGGTGGCTAAATTCCTCCCGCCGCACACCCTCGAGCAGCGGATGAACGGGCTCCGGCAGGCGATGATCCTCGCCAATCAGTTCGGGATCACCGCTGCCCACGAAGCCTCGGCCGACCCCGAACTGCTCGAGGCCTACGCCGCACTCGACCGGAAGGGCGAGATGACCGCCCGCGTATTCGCGGCCCAGTACGTCGATCCGGAGAAGGACCTCTCTCAGGTCGATTCACTGATCGCCTGGCGGGACCGGTACGCGGGCACGAAGTACTATGCCCCAACGGCCGCCAAGCTCTTCGCCGACGGCGTGATCGAAGCGAAGACGGCCGCGGTGCTCGCGCCGTATCTCAAGAGTGGAGGGAACACCGGCGTCGCCAACTTTCGGCAGGGCCAGATGGATTCGCTGATGACCGGCCTCGACCGAGCGGGCATCCAGATTCACGTTCACGCCATCGGCGATCGCGGAATCCGGATGACGCTCGACGCCATCGACGCGGTGGCCAAGGCGAACGGCTCCAAGGACCGGCGGCCGATCATCGCCCACATCCAGCTGTTCGATCCGGCGGACATCCCGCGTTTCAAGACCTCCGGTGTGATCGCGAGCTTCCAGCCGCTCTGGGCCTTCGCCGACAAGTACATCACCGACCTCACGATCCCGATCCTCGGGCCGGAACGGTCGCGCTGGTTGTACCCGATCGGTTCGATGGTCAAGAGTGGCGCGATGGTGGTGTCGGGGAGCGACTGGACGGTCTCCTCCCTCAATCCGCTCGAGGCGATTCAGGTCGCCATCACCCGCCGCGGCCCCACCGATTCGGCCGGGCCGGCCTGGATTCCCGAGGAGGTGACGGACCTGACGACCATGCTCAAGTCGTACACCATCAACGCGGCGTACGCGGCGCACCAGGAACCCACCAACGGCAGCCTGGAAGTGGGCAAATCGGCCGACGTCATCGTGTTGGACCAGGACCTCTACACCATCCCGGCCACCGAGATCCACAAGGTCAAAGTCATGATGACGATCATGGACGGGAAGCCGGTGTTCCGGGACAAATCGCTCCGCTAGTGCGGCCTCGAGGGCGCCGCGGCTGCCTTCCGGGCGCTGTCGACGACGAACGCCTGAATCCATCGGACTTGCTCGCTGGTGAGGTCCTCGGCAAACGACGGCATGCCGAGGGCCCGGCGGACGCCACCCCGGACGATCGCCTCGAAGAGTGCGTGGGTCGCGGCGGACGACCGGCGAAGGTCGGGGATCGCGCCACTCTTCACCAGATTCAAATCGACGCTATGACACCGGTCGCAATACACACTGTACAACGCCCTGCCTTCCATAGCCTCACGGGGCGTCGCCGTGATCGTCACCGTCGGCATCGGGATCGGCGTCTCGGGCCGTTCGGCCTTCTTCGGCAGGGTGTCGCGACCGCCAATCGAGAACACCAGGAGCCGTCCGGGGCCGGTCCGGGTCTTGGGATCGACGAACAGGAGCGGTGGCGCGGCGAGCACCGCGACATACTGGATTCCGTCCACGGCGTAGGTCATCGGAGCGGCCGCGATCCCGACACCAGCATCGAACTCCCATAGCGTCTTGCCGTCGGTGGCGCGGTAGGCAACAAACCGTCCGTCAGCCCGGCCCTGGAAGACGAGGTTCCCGGCGGTGGAGAGGGTGCCCCCGCTCCGGGCCACCGGATGCTCGACCCGCCACACCTCCCGCCCGGCCACCGGATCCCACGCCAACAACCGCCCCACCGGCTTGGCGGCTGCCAACTGGGCGACGAGCGGCCCCTGGTACCGGGGGTCGAAGCCTACGGTCTGGTCGTGCGGGTTGAGTTTGAAGGCGGGATCCACCGTGTGGAGCGCGGGCGCGTCGGTCGCGGCGAGGTAGACGAGCCCGGTGGCGGGACTGAACGAAATGGGATGCCAGTTGTGCGCACCAAGGTCGGACGGAATCACCAGTGTGCCGGCCTTGGTCGGGCGGGCCGCGGGTGCCACGATCGGCCGGCCGGCCGAATCGATGCCGGTCGCCCAGTTCATCGCCGCAAAGGGTTTGGCCGAAATCAACTGGCCGTTTTCCCGGTCGAGCACGTAGAAGAACGCGTTCTTGTTGGCCTGCATCAGGACGTGCCGCGGGCGGCCCGCGATCGTGAGGTCGGCAAGGACGATCGGCTGGGTCGAGTCGTAATCCCAGCTGTCGCCCGGCGTCGTTTGGTAGTGCCAGACTTGCTCGCCAGTGCTGGCCCTGAGCGCCACGATCGACGAGGCATAAAGGTTGTCATCGGAAGTCGCCCCGCGGAGTTCCGGATACCAGGGCGAGGCATTGCCCGTGCCGACATAGACGAGGTCGAGCGCGGGGTCGTAGACGATCGGATCCCACGGACTTCCCCCGCCGCCGCCCTTCCACCACTCGCCCGACCAGGTCGCGGCCGCTTTCCGCATCGCCTCCGACTCGAACGGCCGGGACGGATCGCCGGGCACCATATAGGTCCGCCACGCGAGCGCACCGGTCAGGGCGTCATAGGCCGAGACATAGCCCCGGACCGCGTACTCCGATCCGGCATTGCCGATCAACACCCGGCCTTGAGCAATCCGAGGCGCCCCGGTGATGGCGTAGGGTTCTCCCTTGGGGGTGGTTTGCACCGTCCAGACCGGCTTGCCCGTCGTCTGGTCGATCGCAATCAGCCGCCCGTCGATAGTGCCGACGTACACCCGGCCGCGGTACAGCGCGACACCCCGGTTCACCACGTCGCAACAGGTGAATTTGCCGTGATCCTTCGGGACCAGGGGATCGTAGCGCCAGAGCACCTGGCCCCGGCGGGCATCCACCGCGTAGACCACGCTCCAGGCGCTGCTGGTATAGAGCACGCCGTCCTTGACCAGCGACGTGGCCTCGAGGCCGTGCAAGGTGCCGAGATCGAGCGACCAGGCCAGCCCGAGGCGGCCCACGCTCTGCTCGTCGATCTGCCGGAGCGGACTGTAGCGCTGCTCGG
>JAYUZK010000239.1:0-5194 GCA_043751835.1 Gemmatimonadota bacterium
CTTGACGACCGGGGCCGGTCCGCGTTAGGATTGGACCATGATGTCTCGCCGCCACCACCACCACGCGCATCTGCATCACGGCTACCGGGCCGGGGTGCGGTTCCGCGTGCGCGGGTGACGATGTAACGTCTCGCAAACGCTCGAACCGTAAGCCACCGCGGCCCGTCCTTACCCGACGGGCCGTTCCGTTTTCAGGAGCCTGACCATGATCACCATCGCGCTGCCCAACAAGGGCCGTCTTGCGGACGACACCCGTGAACTGCTCGAGGACGCCGGCCTCGGCATCCGGATCCAGTCCGACCGCGCCTTGATCGCCCGGCTGGGCGAGGAGTTCGAGGCCATCTTCGTCCGTTCCCAGGACATTCCCGAGTTCGTCGCCGACGGCGCGGCCGATGCCGGCGTGACCGGCTGGGACCTGGTGGTCGAATCCGAACGGGATCTCACCGCCCGGCTCGACCTCGGGTTCGGCCGGTGCCGGGTGGTGGTGGCGGCGCGGGACGACAGCGGGATCACCACGCTGGACGAACTGCCCGCGCGGGCCCGGGTGGCCACCGTGTTCCCCCGGATCGCGGGCCGGTTCTTCGAGCGGATCGGCCGGCCGGTGGACCTGGTGCCGCTGTCGGGCGCCACCGAGATCGCCCCGCACTTGGGCATCGCCGATGTGATCGTGGACATCGTCTCCACCGGCTCCACCCTCAAGGTGAACGGCCTTCGCGAAGTGGCCACCGTGCTCGACTCGAGCGCCCGGCTGATCACCGCCAAGGAGCCTCGGCCCGGCGCGATCGACGCGCTCGTCCGTCTCACCGTCCGGCTCGAATCCGTGGTCCGCGCCCGGGGGCAGCGCTACGTGATGGCCAACGTGCCGCGCGACGCACTCGCCCGGGTCAAGGAGATCGTCCCGGGCATCAACGGGCCCACCGTGGTGGATATCCTGAATGGAGGCCGCCATGTGGCGGTCCATGCGGTGGTCCCCGCCGGTGCGGTGGACCGGACCATCACGGAACTCAAGCTGATCGGCGCCGAAGGCATCCTGGTCACCCGGATCGAAAGGCTGATGCCATGACCGATCTGGCGTTGCGATGGACGGGATTGCTGGAGGCGCTGTCGCCGGCGGAACGGGCCCTGCTGCTCGAGCGCGATGGAGGTGCCGCCCGCGATCTCGGGAGCGCGGTGGCGGGCATTCTCGACGCGGTCCGCCGCCGTGGTGACGAGGCGCTCCGCGAATTCACCGCCCGGTTCGACGGGGTCGTCCTCGAGCAGCTCGAAGTGCCGAAGGCGCGGTGGCGCGCGGCGCTCGACACCTTTGACCGGTCGCTGGTCCGGGCGCTCGAACGCGCGGCGCGCCAGATTGGCGTGGCGCACCGGGCCTGGATGCCGGATGCGGTGGTCGTTGAGACGGAGCCCGGCGTGCTGCTCGAACGGCGCCCGTATCCGGTCGACCGGGTCGGGGTCTATGCCCCTGGAGGCAGGGCGGCTTACCCGTCCTCGGTCCTGATGGGCGTTGTTCCGGCGAAGGTGGCCGGCGTCGGTGAGGTGGTCGTCTGTTCGCCACCGGGCCCGGACGGGGTACCATCGGCTGCGGTGCTGGCGGCGGCTCTACTGGGCGGCGCCGACCGGGTATTCGCGTTAGGCGGTGCCCAGGCTATCGGTGCCATGGCGTTCGGAACGGCCACGATACCCCGGGTGGATCGAATCGTCGGGCCGGGCAACGCGTATGTGGCCGAAGCCAAGGTGCAGGTGGCCAGCCGGGTCGGCATCGATTCGCCGGCGGGTCCGAGCGAGATCCTGGTGGTGGTCGACGCGGACGCCGACGCCCGGATCGTGGCCGGCGAAATGGTGGCGCAGGCTGAACACGATCCCGATGCCGTCGCCATTGCGGTGGTGATCGGCGGCCCGGGGGTCGCCGGACGGCTCCACGCTGCACTCACCGAGGCGGTGAGCCGAGCCGAACGCGGGGACATCATCCGGGCCGCGCTTGCCAGCAAAGGTGGGATCCTTGCCGCGGAGAGCCTCGACGCCGCCGTCACTTTTGCGAACGCGTTTGCCGCCGAGCATCTGCTCCTGGCCCTCGCCGATGCCGATCAGGTCCGCGCCCGCTTCCGGGTGGCGGGTGCCGTGTTCGTCGGGCTGCCGAGTTCGGTCACGTTCGGGGACTATCTCACCGGCGCCAATCACGTACTGCCGACCGCCGGCACCGCGCGGCGCTATTCAGGCCTTGGCCCCGAGGCGTTTCTGCGGTGGACCACCTATCAAAGAATTTCGGCCGTGGCCGCGCGCGGTCTGGCGGCGGATACCGAGGTCCTCGCCCGCGCGGAAGGATTGGCCGGCCACGCCGCGGCGGCCGCCGAATGGAGGGCCGCATGAGCGGGCCCGCCCTTCGGCCCGAGTATGCCGGGCTCGAGGTCTACCGTCGCGACGACCCGCCGCTCCGGTACGATCTCTCCGACAATACCAACCTGTTCGGGTCGGCACCGTCCGCGCTGGCATCGCTGGCCTCCTGGGCCGACCGCAGTCCGGCCCGCTATCCATCGGCCGGCACCGGCCGGCTCCGCGCCGCGCTGGCCGGCTGGCTCGGCGTGTCACCTGACCAGATCGTGGCCGGCTGCGGCTCCAACGACATTCTCGACTCGGCAATGCGCGCCTTCGGAGCGCCCGGGTCGGTGATGGCGTATGCGGCGCCCACCTTCGTGATGGCATCGCACTTTGCACTGGCCAACTCGCTCTCGGTGGTTGCCGTTCCCACGGACGACAAAGGCGATCCCGATGTCGACGCCCTCATCGCGACCGGCGCCCGGCTGATCTATCTGGCCACGCCTAACAATCCGAGCGGGAGAGCCGCCCGGCCGGATGCCGTTCGCAAGCTGGTGGACCGCGCCTCCGGTATCGTCATTCTTGACCAGGCCTACGGCGAGTACCACGACGAAAGCTGGGTGCCGGTCGCTGCGGGACGGGAGAATGTCGTGATCACCCGGACCTTCTCCAAAGTCTGGGGGCTCGCCGGGCTCCGGCTTGGCTATGCGTCCGGATCGGCCCGCCTGGTGGAGGAAATCGCCAAGGCGCGGGGGCCGTACAAGGTGAACGCCATCGCGGAGGCGGCGGCCGCGGCCGCGGTGGAGAACGACCAGGTGTGGGTCGCCCGGGTTGTCGCGGAGACGCGGGCGGCGCGAACCCGGCTCAGCCAGTCACTCCGGGCCCTCGGCTTCGCCGTGCTTCCATCGGACACGAACTTCATCGCGGTGCCGGTGGTCGACGCCCGGGGTGCCGCGGATGCGCTCGCGGCCCGGGGGATCGCCGTCCGGGCCATGATCAAGGTCCCCGTCTTTGGCGACCTGCTCCGCATCACCGTCGGCCCCGAGCCGATGATGACGGCGCTGGTCGAGGCAATGGCGGAGCTGCCCCGATGAGAGTCACCGTGTTCGACTACGGCGCCGGGAATCTCCACTCGCTCCAGAAAGCGCTCGGCGCAGCGGGAGCGGAGACCGTGGTGGAGACCGATCCGCTCGCGGCGGCGGCAGCCGCGGTTCTGATCCTGCCCGGCGTTGGCGCGTTCGGCCCCGCGGCCGAGCGGCTGGCTCCCGGCCGGGAGGCGATTCGACAGGCGCTGTTCTCCGGGCTCCCGTGCCTCGGCATTTGTCTGGGCCTCCAGCTTCTCGCCGACCGGTCCGATGAGGGTGCCGGGCTTGGTCTCGGCCTGTTCGAGGGCCGGGTGACGAGGATCGCGGCGCGGACTCTTCCGCAAATCGGCTGGAACCGGCTCGAGGACATCCACGATCCGGACATCGCCGCGGCCGGGCTCGAGTGCGCCTACTACGCCAACAGCTACGTCGTCCGCCCGGTTGACCCCGGCGTGGTCACCGCCTGGAGCCGCCACGAAGCCGATACCTTTCCCGCCGCCCTGCGACGAGGCCGGACGTTAGGCGTCCAGTTCCATCCCGAGAAAAGCTCCGCGCCCGGTCTGGCGATGATCCGGTCGTTTCTCGAAAGCGCCCGATGATCGCGATTCCGGCGGTGGACCTTCGCGAAGGCGCCTGCGTGCAGCTGGTCGGCGGCCGGTACCAGGATGAGCGGGTCCGGCTGCCCGACCCGGTTCGGGTGGCGGCGGGATGGCGCGATGCCGGGTTCAGCGAACTGCACCTGGTCGATCTCGACGCCGCCACCGGCCGCGGCGACAACGCTGCCATCCTCGAGGCGATTCTGGCCGGCCGAGGATCGGTGCGATGCCAGATCGGAGGCGGAATCCGATCCGACGAGGCGGTGGCTCGCTGGTTGGAGTGTGGTGCCGACCGGGTGATCGTCGGGACGCGAGGCATTGCCGATCCGGCGTGGCTCGAACGGGTTGCCGGCCGGCACCCCGGCCGAATCATTCTCGCGGCCGATGTCCGGGAGCGCGAGGTCGTGACCCATGGGTGGAATACCGGGACCGGTCGGCCGATCAATGAGCTGCTCCGCGCCATTGAGGCGCTGCCGCTGGCCGGCCTGCTGGTTACCGCGGTGCATCGTGAGGGACAGCTCGGCGGACCGGACCTCGACCTGGTCCGCGATGTGATCACCGGTGCCCGGGTGGACGTTCAAGCGTCCGGCGGGGTCCGGGATCTGGAAGATCTCCGCGCGCTGGCGGACGCCGGTGCGGCGAGAGCGGTGGTGGGCATGGCATTTTACGCCGGCGGGCTCGATCGGGCCGCCGCTGCAGAGGAGTTCGGACAATGAGCGTGATCACCAGGAACACCAGGGAAACCTCGATCCGGGTCGAACTCGCCCGGAGCGGCCCGGGCCGGATCGACACGACGGTGCCGTTTCTCGACCACATGATGACGACACTGGCCCGCTATTCCGGCCTCGGTCTGACGATCGCCGCGACCGGCGACCTCCGCCACCACATCATCGAGGATGTGGCCATTGCCGTCGGCCTGGCCGTGCGGGAGGAGTTTGCCGAGCCGATCGCCCGGTTCGGATCGGCGGTGATTCCGATGGACGAGGCGGTGGTGGAGTGCGCCCTGGATGTCGGCGGCCGACCCTTTTATCGCGGCCCGCTGCCGAGTAGTCTCTACGATCACTGGATGCGCTCCTTCGCCGATCACGCGGACGCGACCCTGCACCTGATCGTCCGGCGGGGCGAGGATCGTCATCACATCGTCGAGGCCGGCTTCAAGGCGCTGGGCCGGGCGCTGGCGCAGGCGCTGGTGCCGGTGGCCGA
>JAYUZK010000240.1:0-21577 GCA_043751835.1 Gemmatimonadota bacterium
CGGCGCCCGGCGAAATCTCGTGGGACCCCGGCCGCGGTCAGCTCGACCCCGGGGCCCTGGCCGGCATCGACGCGGTGATCCATCTCGCCGGCGAAAACATCGCCGGCGGCCGGTGGACCGAGGCCCAGCGTGGCCGGATCCTCTCCAGCCGGATCGACGGAACCGGCCTGATAGCCCGGGCGATGGCGGCGGCCTCGCCCCGCCCCCGCATTCTGCTGTCGGCCTCCGCGGTCGGGTTCTACGGGGACCGGGGCGACCGTGAACTCGATGAGACGGCGGCCCCCGGCACCGGGTTTCTGAGCGAGGTGACTCGGGCCTGGGAGCACGCCGCCCAGCCGGCTCAGGACGCCGGCATCCGGACGGTGTTTCCGCGCATGGGGGTCGTGTTATCGCCGGCGGGCGGCGCACTGGCCAGGCTCCTGCCCCTCTTCCAGCTCGGCCTCGGCGGCCCGGTCGGGGCCGGGCGCCAGTACCTGAGCTGGATCTCGGCGGACGACTGCGCCTCGGCGCTCATTGCCATGTTGGCCTCGGATGCGTCGGGGCCGGTCAACCTGGTGGCCGGGGCAGTCACCAGCAGCGCATTCGCCGAGGCGTTAGGCGGGGTTCTCCACCGACCCGCGTGCCTCCCGGTTCCCGCTCCCGCGCTCCGGCTGGTGTTCGGCCAGATGGCCGAGGAAACGCTGCTCGCCAGCACCCGATGCGTTCCGCGCCGGCTGGTTGAATCGGGGTACTCGTTCCGCCACCCGGACCTCGTCACCGCATTCCGGCATCTCCTCGGACGGGACCATTGATGGGTGCGCCGGCGGTCATCCTGCTCTCCGGCGGACTCGATTCCGCCACGGCACTGGCGGTCGCCGCGGCGCTCGGTCTCGAGCCTCACGCGATGAGCTTTCGGTACGGCCAGCGGCACGCGGGCGAGATCGAGGCGGCCACCCGGGTCGCCCGTCGCGCCGGCGTCGGCGACCACCGGATCGTCGACATCGACTTGCGCACCTTCGGGGGCTCGGCCCTCACCGGCGACCTCACGGTCCCCGAGCATCGGACCGCGGCCGAGATGGCCGGCGGCATCCCGATCACCTATGTGCCGGCACGCAACACCATCTTCCTGTCGTACGCGCTGGCCTGGGCCGAAGTGCTGGGCGCCGCCGACATCGTGATCGGCGTCAACGCCATCGACTACAGCGGGTATCCGGATTGCCGGCCGGACTACATCGCCGCCTTCCAGCGAATGGCGAATCTGGCCACCAAGGCGGCCGTCGAGGGGCAGAAGGTCACCATCCATACGCCGCTCATCTGGCTTTCGAAGGCCGACATCATCCGTCGAGGCCGGGCTCTCGGCGTGGACTACGGGATCACGCGGAGTTGCTACCAACTGGACGGCGAGGGTCGGTCCTGCGGACGGTGCGATTCGTGTCTGATCCGGCTCAAGGGTTTCGCCGAGGCCGGCCTGGTCGATTCGGCGCCGTACCTCATGGGAGGCTGACGGAGTTGGCCTACGCGGTGAAAGAGATCTACCACACGCTCCAGGGCGAGGGCGCGCGGACCGGACGCGCGGCGGTGTTCTGCCGGTTCGCCGGCTGCAACCTGTGGACGGGGCGAGAGGCGGATCGCGCAACGGCGATCTGCCGCTTCTGCGACACTGAGTTCGTCGGCACCGATGGCCCGGGCGGTGGCAAGTTCGCAACCCCCGAAGCGCTGGCCGATGCGATCGCCGCCACGTCGCCCCCCGAGAACCCGCACTCAACCCGCTACGTGGTCTTCACCGGCGGCGAGCCACTCCTTCAGCTTGATTCGCCCCTGATCGCCGCCCTGCATGCCCGCAGGTTCGAGGTGGCGATCGAGACCAACGGCACGCAGCCGGTGCCGCCCGGCGTCGATTGGGTATGCGTGAGCCCTAAAGCCGGCGCCGACCTCGTGGTGGAGCGGGGCGACGAACTCAAGCTGGTCTTCCCCCAGGCCGGCGCCGGTCCGGAGCGGTTCGCAGATCTCCCCTTCGACCATTTCTATCTCCAGCCGATGGACGGACCCGATCGTGACGCCAATACCCGGGCGGCCATCGCCTATTGCCTCGCCAATTCGCGGTGGCGACTCTCGCTCCAAACCCATAAGTTGACGGGACTGAGATAGCCACGTGTATTCCGATCGCGTCCATCACGCCCTCGCCTTCGCGGCGAAGCATTTTCCGGAACGGGTCTCCCGGTACGATGACCAATCGTGCCTGATCCGGACCTCGAGCGTGGCCGTCATCCTGGCGCGCTTCCAGGCCGATGAATCCACGATCGTCGGGGGAGTCCTGAAGCAGTTGGTCGATGCGGCGCCGTATGCGGCCCAGCCGACGATCGCACGCCAGATCATCGGAAAATTCGGTCCAGTGGTTGCGTTTGCGGTCGAGGCCGCGGCCGAACCGCGGTTCGACGTGATGGGCCGGGAACGGACCTGGAAAGCATCACGGATGGAGTACCTGGCCCGGATCATCGACGCCTCGCCGATGGCGGTGGACATTTGCGTGGGCGAGGAGCTCCACCGGGTCGGGGCAGCGCTCACCGCGATTCGCCGACTGGGGATCGAGTACCTCGAGGGGATCGGCACGCCGACGCCCGTCGACACCGTCTGGTGGCTCGAGGCCCTGGTTGGCGCGCTGGGTTCCCACCCGGCGTGGGACCGACCCGACATGCTGGGCGAGCTCGATCGCCAGGCGAAGGAGCTCACTCTGAGATTGAAAGAGGGGTAAGGCCGCCGCGCGGCTAGTGCTCCTTCCCCCCCCTGCCCTTCTTGGCCTCAACCGCCTTTTCCCCACCGCGTGTGGGGCTCTTTTCGGGTGGCGTGGCCCCGTTTTCCTTCGCCAGCTTGCCGTAGGCGGCGGCGAAGCTGGTGTTGACGTGGACCACCGCATCGTTGAGGCCCCGGAACGGATAGTCGTCCGTGATGGTCGGCAATCCGTCCGCGACCTTCTGATTGGTCACCGTCATCCCGGCCGGGACGTACCGATGAGGCGCGATCGTCACGCCGATGACTTTGGCGGCCGGTTCGATGACGACCCCCTCGCCAATGACCGCGTTGAAGACCAGGGCCTGCATCCCGATGAAGACATTGTCGTCAACGCGGGCCGGGCCGTGCACCAGTGACTGGTGGGCCAGCGAGACCCGCTTGCCGATGTAGACGGCGTAGTCATGTCCGCCGACGTTGTAGGTCCGGTTCGGGACCGGCTTCCCTTCCTGGGCGGTTTCGAGCGCATGGACGACCGCCCCGTCCTGGACGTTGGCACCGTCCCCGATGAAAATCGGCTGCCCCTCGTCGCCCCGGATCGACGCAAACGGCGCGACGTAGACCTGTTTCCCGAGGCGGACGTCGCCGACCACACTGCCGAGCGGGTCGACGAACGAGGACGGATCGATGACCGGATTGTCGACGTCCTCGTTGAAGTCGGTTTCGACGTTGGGTCGGCCCTTCCCGAAGCCACGGGCGGGCATGGTCTGGGCGAGAGCGGTCCTGAGGCTGTCGACCGCCTGTTCGAGCTTGACCACGTCCTCGCCGCTCTTCTGGACCTCGCGGCCGGTTGTGGCGACCACACCCACCATCAGGGCGCCGGCGAACGACGCCGCGCCGGTCGCCACCAGCTTCATTGCGAACATGTTTCTCTCCTTGGCACAGAGTCTGCCGATCGGGTTGGCTGAGTATCGGTCCCCCATTTCGGAACTTTAGAGGTGGCAGTCACTTGCGCTCGATTTCCCTGGCGCGGGTGACGGCCCTATTTTGAGGTATGTCCGGCAAGCAACCTGCGATTTCCACCACTGAAGGGCTGACCACGGCCTTCGCCCAGGCGTGCCGCCAATCCCGCACCGAGGGCGAGCTGTTCGAGCGTTGTCGCCGGGTGTTGACGGATCGACTTCAGTCGGATCTGGTCTGGTTCACGATCAGCCATCCGGAACGGGGTATCCAGGTCTACGGTCCGGACGCCTCCAACGCGGCCCGGGTCGAGTTGGCGCGATATACCACCGGTGGGACGGAGATCGTGGTGGCCACCGACCCGGCCATCGCCGACGGACTCCGTCCCGCCGCCTTCCAGTTGAGCTTTGGCATGGGGCTCGTGGCCGAGCTCCGGACCGTCCTGCTCGACCGCCAACTCGCGCTGGACGACTCGGTCTTTCAGCTGCGGGCCCTTCGGCAGGTCGCTCGCCTCCTGTCCTCGGCCCACTCGACAGATGAGACCGAGCAACTGGTTCTGGACTTCATGGCCGAGGTGTTCTTCGCGTGGTGGGCCTGCCTCTATCGGCCGTCGGGCGCGGCGTTCGTGCCGACATCGCTTCGCTCGCTCGACCGCGACCGGGTTCCGGAATCCATCGGCCGGGAAGAGCTGGAAGGCCTCGTGCCGCTGGGCACCGGAATCGCCGATCCCGCCGAGGCCAATCTGGCCCGGCTGCTGCCGACGGGCACCGAGATGATGATTCCGTTCGACGCGGCGGGCGAGCGGGTTGGCCTCCTGCTGCTGGGCGCGCGGCTCAATGGCCTGGCCTACGGCCGAGCGGAGCGCGACCTGGCGGCCACGCTCGCCTTCGCCGGCGCAATCGCGCTGAAGAACGCCGAGTTGGTCGAACGGCTCCAGAGCGCCGCGACCACCGACCAGCTCACCGGGTTGTTCAACCGGCGGGCCCTCGAGGAGCGACTCGAGGCGGAGATCTCCCGCAGCGTCCGCCACCAGATCCGGACGACGATTGCCCTGATCGACCTCGACCGATTCAAGAAGATCAACGACTCCCTGGGCCACGCCGCCGGCGACCGGTATCTGGTCCTGGTCAGCCAGCTGCTCCGCCGCCACATTCGGACCCTGGACGTGGTCGGCCGGCTGGGCGGCGACGAATTCCTGGTGATCCTTCCGATGACGAACCCGGACGAGGCGAACGGCTTTGTCGAGCGGGTCCAGCACGCATTTCTCGGCATGATCGCCGAGAACCGCGAGTTCGGCCTCGGCTCGCTCAGCATCGGGATTGCCGAGGCTCCCCGGGACGGTCTGACCCCGGCGGCCGTGCTGGCGGCCGCCGACGGCGCCCTCTACGCGGCCAAGCGGCGGGGCGGCGGCGCCGTGGTAACCGCCGGCGCCGAGTGACCGCGCTCGACCCGGTCTCTCTCTTCGCCACCACCGAGCGACGTCTCGGCACCCGATATCGCCTCGAGCGGCTCGTCGCGGCCTCGCCGGAGCGGGTACTCTTCGTCGGCCGCGACACCATTCTCAACCGACGGGTCAGCATCCGGGTCAATTTCTCCGGCAACGATCAACTCCGAACCTGGTTCCTCCGCGAAGCCGAAGCGCTGGCTCAGCTCGACCACCCGGCGATCCGCCATGTCTACGACATCGGCATCATCGACGATATGGCCTACCGGATCGGCAACTGGATCGAGGCCGAGGGTCTCTACCAGGCCAATACCCGGGGGCCCCGCCCAATTCCCCAGGTTCACGTGCTGGCGCGCGACCTTCTCCGTGCCCTCGAGCACGCCCACGGGTCGGGCATCGTCGTCCGGCGGGTGGTGCCGAGCTCCCTGCTGGTGAGCTCGACGGGCCGTGCCACCATCACGGACCTCCGCTTTTGCAGCTACACCCTGCCCCACATCCCCCCGACCGAGCAGCCGAGCGGAATCCAGTATATGGCGCCGGAGGTCCGGGACGGCTCGATGGGCGACGCGGTCTCGGATATCTACGCGGCTGGTGCGGTGCTCTACTTCGCCATCACCGGCGTGGAACCCGCCCTCGATCCCGCCGCCATCGAACCGCCGTCGAGGCATCGGGCCGCCTGCCCTCAAGCACTGGAGCGGGTGGTGCTGCGGGCCCTCCGCCCGACCGGCCAGGGCCGCTTCCTGAGCGCCTCGGAAATGCTCGAGGACTTCGCGTCTGACGCCGGCGCCTATACCACGATCTCGACCCTCGATGCCACCCCGCAGTCGACCGCGGACGAGGGGCCTCGGGCGTGGGAAAAGCGCCTCCGCCGCGCGCTGGGGGACGACTATGAACTGCTGGCCGAGATCGGGGCCGGCGGATTCGGCCGCGTGTACCGAGTCCGGGACCTTCACCTCGAGCGAATGGTGGCGCTCAAGGTGTTGCACCCGAGCTTAATCGAGGACCCGGGCGTCATCGAGCGGTTCCGACGAGAGGCCCAGCTGGCCGCGCGTGTCACCCATCCGAACATCGTAAACATCTACGAAATCGCCGGCCGGTCCGGAATGCTCTGGTACACGATGGAACTGGTCGAGGGACCGAACCTCGCCCAGCTGGTGGAAAAGGAAGGGCCGCTCTCCCTGGACCGGGTGATCTGGCTGATGCGCGAAGCGCTCGGCGCACTGGCCCACGCCCATCAAGCGGGCCTCGTGCACCGCGACATCAAGCCGGAGAACCTGCTCATTGCCCGGAACGGCGGGCTCCGGATCACGGACTTCGGTCTCGCGGTGGCCCTCCGAGGGCACGGCAAATTCGGCGGCGCTTCGAGCCGGTCCGGAACCCCGCACTTCGCCAGCCCCGAGCAGCTCCTCGGCGACAAGATCGACATCCGGACCGACCTCTACAGCATCGCGGCCGTGGCGTATTTCGCCTTGCTCGGGTATCCGCCATTCACCGGCAACCGCCCGGAGGTCGTCCTCGCCCAACAGACCACCAACCAAGTGCCGGATCTCGCCAAGGAGCGTCCCGAGGTGGGGCCGGAACTCGCCAAGGTGCTTCGTCTCGCGATCCAGGCCGACCGGAACGCCCGCTACCCGACCGCGTCGGAGTTCCTCCAGGCCCTCAACCGGGCGGTGCGGCGAGACCAACGGGCTCGATCCGGACCGGCCTGGCTCGCCCCGATCCGCCGGCTGCTCCGCCGGGGCGGCAACCGGACCGTATCTTGACACCCGGACAACCGAGCCCGATAATTGTCGAGGCAGTCTTGCGGAGACCCGAGGAATGTCGACACGGGTCGTCTTGTTTTCCAATCACCAAATGAGGGAGTAGGCGCAATGGCTCGTATTACTGGCACCGTGAAGTGGTTCAACGACGCGAAGGGGTTCGGTTTCATCACCCCGGAAAACGGCGAGAAGGACTGCTTCGTCCACCACTCGGCCATCAAGGCGGACGGATTCCGCAGCCTTGCTGAAGGCGAGAGGGTCGAGTTTGACATGGTCCAGGGTGCCAAGGGCCCCGCGGCCGAGAACGTCACCAAGGCCACGTAACCCGCCAGGCCTGGGGAACGGAAACGGGCCGCCCGAGTTGGGCGGCCCGTTTCCGTTGGAGCCCCTTTGTCCGCTACTTGTGGCGGTAGATGACGCGGCCACGGGTCAGGTCGTAGGGGGACAGCACCACGCTGACCCGGTCGCCCTCGAGGACGCGGATCTTGAACTTGCTCATCTTCCCGGCGGCGTAGGCCAGAATGGTGTGCCCGTTTTCGAGCAGCACACGGTAGTTGCGGTCGGGCAGGACCTCCTGCACGACGCCCTCCATCTCAATGCCTTCTTCCTTCGCCATCCGGTAGGCCTTGCCCTTTCACGAGCGGGAAACGGGTCCTTCCAAGCCCTCCTAATCTGCCCCCGCGGCCAGCTTACGGCAACCGCCCTAAAGCAGGCCTCGGAGCCGGCTGATCTCCTCCTCCACTGCCCCGACCAACGGTACCATGCGGCCTTCGTCGAAGACCAGAACTGCGCCTGCCTCGCGGTAGAGGTCCGGCAGACTGGCCGTGGCGCCACGGGCCAGGAACCGCCGGTAAGCGTCGAGAGCGCCGGTCGGATCCCGCCGATGGTTGAGCCAGACCTGAAGCGCTCCGAGCTGCGCAATCCCGTACTCGATGTAGTAGAGCGGGTAGAGAAAGATGTGGAGCTGCCGGTGCCACCGAGCCACCCGTTCCCGTTCGAGTCCGCCCCAATCGACCCCCCGCTCGAAGCGGGCCCGTACGGCAAGCCAGCCCTGGTCCCGGGCCTCCGGATCGTGCCCCTGGCCGCTGGTGTAGATCCAACTCTGGAAAGCATCGATCGCGGCCACATGACAGAGCGTGAGGAGGACGTCCTCGAGATGTTCGAGACGCGCAATGGCGGCATCCCGGGTCGACAGGAACGCGCCGGGCGCGTCGAGGAGCGGCGCGGCGAGCAGTTCCATCGACATCGACGCCAGCTCCGCCGATTCAGCCGTCGGATGGCGCTGCCAGATCAATGGTTGCCGATCCGAGGCGAAGGCATGGAATGCGTGACCGGCCTCGTGCAGCAGGGTCTGGACATCGTCCATCACCCCCGCGGCATTCATGAAAATGAATGGCCTGCCCCTGAAGTGGAGCGTGTCGCAGTAGCCCCCGGGCGCCTTGTTCCTGCGACTCTCAAGATCGAGGAGCCCCTCCTCCATCATGACCTTGAACTGGCCGGCCAACGCGGGGTCGAGGCGTTCGAACACGGTGTGCGCTTTCCGGGACAACTCCGGGGCGGTGACGAATGGCCGGATCGGCTGGTCGCGGTAGAGGGTCACTCCAAGGTCCCAGGGGTTGAGCCGGTCCAACCCAAGGCGCTCGGTTCGATAGCGATGCATCCGCTCGACGATGGGCACCACGACCGATTCGACCGCCTGATGGAACTGGGCGCAATCGGCGGGGGTGTAGTCGAACCGGCCCTTCGAGGCAAAGGCATAGGCCTGAAAGTCGGCGAACCCCGCGTTCGCGGCGACTCGCTGGCGAAGGGCGTATTGGCGATCGAAGATCGCCGCCAGGGCCGTGCGGGCTTCGACGTAGGGCGCGACCGTGGCCCGAAAGGCGCGCTCGCGGACCGAGCGGTCGGGGCTCTGGAGAAACGGACTCAACTGTGGCAGCGGCTTCTTCTCGCCCTCCCAGTCGGCCAGGAAGGCGCCGGTGATCCGCTGGTATTCGGTCCCCGCCTCCTCGAGTTCGGCGGCGAGCGGCACGTTGGCTTCGCGAAAGATCTCGATTGCCCGGCGGAACCGGGCCGTCATCTGTTCGAGCCCGAGCCGGGTCCACCCGAGGCGGGCAAACTTCTCGGCCAGCCTGACGCTCTTTTCCTCGGCCTTGGGCGCAATCTCCATCGAGAAGCGCCGGTGCGCCGCCTCCCGGTCGGGGTCGCCGGTATTGGAGGTGTATGCGATCATTGCCGAGGAAATGGCCTCGGTCACGATCTCCTCGAGACGGGACCAGTCGACCAGCCAGGCTTCAACCGTGCCGGGATCGATCGGGCGGGCGAGCAGTTCGTCGAAGGAGGGCTCGAGATCGGCCCAGGTCGCCCTGGCGATCGAGGCGGGGGAACTGACGTCCATCAACGACTCCCTTCCACCGGCCGGCCGAGGCCGGCGGGCAGCTGGAACGCGGCCACCCCGACGATCGCGACAACGCCCGCCGCCACGTAGAACGGCGCCCCGGGCCCGAACCGCTGGAACGCTGACGTGGCGAGCAGTGGCGCGGCAACCCGGGCAAGCCCCCCGAAGCTCTGGGCGACCCCCATCGTCGTCCCCAGGACCGCCTGGTCGGCAGCCCTGGACATCAGCGCCGTGGTGGAGGGGAACAAGAGCGCGGTACCAATCGGGATCAACGGCATCACCAACGGGAGCGCCCATAGACTTGGCACCCAGGGATAGATCGCCAGGCCCACCACCAGCGACACGGTACCGAGCCGCATGGCACCGACTTCCCCGACCCGCCGGACCACGGGCCCGAGCACCAAGGCGCGCATCACGAACGACAGGGTGCCGACGTAGACGAAGAAGTATCCGATCGTCTTCTCGGTGATTCCGAACCGGGCCCTGAGGAACAGAGCAAAGATCGAGGTCATGGCGGTGAAGCCGAGCATCCCGGCCCCGTAGATCCAGACCAGCCGGGAGACCGGGCGGGTCGGGTGGGTCACGACGTCGGCCAGGGACCGCCAGACGGCGGGCTTCCTCCGAACGCCGTCGGGCGGCGTCGCTGCCAGGACCCGGGATTCCGGGAGCCACCGCCAGGTGAAGAAGACGTTGATCAGGCAGAGCACCGCCGCAACCAGGCCCGGCGCCGCCGGCCCGAAGTTGACGCTCCACGAGCCGATCGCGGGGCCGATGGCCACCCCAAGGGAGGTCGCGGCCGAGAGCCAGCCTAACGCCTGCGCCCGCCGGGCCGGTGCGATCGAGTCGCCGACGTACGCCTGGGCCACGCCCGTGGTTCCGCCCCCCGCCCCCTGGATCAACCGCGAGGCGAACAGCAGCCATACCGAGGTCGCGAACCCGAAGACCAGATACGCGGCGGCCGAGCTGAGCAGGCCGACCAGCAGAGCCGGCCGTCGGCCGTACCGATCCGAGACCCAGCCCCACAGGGGAGCCGAGGCAAGCTGCGCCACCGAAAAAGAGGCGATGATGACGCCGATGACCTCCGGCGTAGCGTGGAACCGGAGGGCGTAGAACGGCAGGAGCGGCAGCACCATCGCGAAGCCGAGCATGTCGATGAACGCAGTCGTGATGAGGACGCTCAGCTTCCGGAACTCGGGGTCAGGGCTCCGCGTCACGCGACTCCACGGCAAGCAGGTTGAGGAACAGCCGGAACGCGCCGGGAACCCCGGCGGTAAGCTGACGGAAGAAAGCGAGGCCGCTGTACACGTAGGTTCCCTTCCCATAGTTGGCGACCAGCAAGCCGCCCTCCAGCGGCACCCCGCCTGCATCGTGCATCTCGAGGAGCGGGGTGTACCGCTTGTCCCAGTCGTGGGCGAAGTAGAGGCCCCGCTCCTGAACCCAGCCGTTCCAGTCTGCCGCCTCGATCCGATTCGGCGTGCGAAGCGCGGGGTCGTCGGGATGGAGGAGCCGAATCGGCGCCTGCTCGTCAGTCACCCGGTCATGGGGCGTGGCCAACGACAGAGGGTACGGCGCGAAGTTGCCGTTGAAATAGGCCTGCTGCTGGTACTGCACGAGGACGTGGCCGCCCTGGCGAACGTAGTCGAGCAGCCGGCCGTTGTTTTCCACCAGCGCGGGATCGGTTTCGTACGCCCGGCTCCCGACCACGATCGCGTCGAACCGAGAGAGATCACCTCGCTCGAGCATGGCCGGGTCGAGCAACTCGACGACGAGGCCCACGCCGGCCAGGGCTTCCGGTACCCTATCCGCGGCGCCTCGCACGTACCCGACCCTACGGGCCTCGGGAAACGCCACCGCCGCAGCCCGGACCGCCATGGTCGCCGGAATTGAATAACTCCGCTCGCGGATGTGCGGATAGGTGACGAACACGACACCGGTTTCGTACCGGCGCCCCGCCTGATCCCGGGCGTACGCCCGGATCGTGAAGTCGCCGGCGGTCAGACCCGGCGGCGCCGTCACCGGGAACGTGAAGCTCCGATGTTCGTCAGACCGGGTAAGGCGGAACGGTTGGGGTGCGACCGGCGCCCATCCGGGCGGCAGATCGAGCGCCACCGTTCCCGTGGTGGTGTCGCGGCCGGCGTGACGCAGAGCGACCGAGATGCTCTGCGGCCGGCGCTCACCAAGCGGCCAGACCCTGGCGATCGGCGCGATTTGAACGTCCACCCGCGGCACGACCGCGAGCGGGCGGCGAACCTCGCCTAACGCCTGGTCCCGAAAACGCTGGAGCACCTCCCGGGAGATCGCCACGGGGATCCCCCCATCCACCAGGAGATCGAACCGCGCGGTGAGCGGCGGAGGCTCAAAGGGATCCCCCCAGAACCGGGAATCGCCCGTCCACCGGTACCACGCCCCGGTCTTCGGCTGCCGGAGGAAATACGGCGTCGTGATCTCCGCCTCGGGCGCCATCGTGACCACCACGGCACAATGGACCACCGCCCCGGCCGCGACCGTCACGAGCCGGTCGAGGCAATCCGCCTGATGGCTCCAGTGGGGCGGATCGTCCAAGGTAGCCCGGACCGAGACCGGCTTGGTCCCGCCGTTCCAGGTGGACAACCGGAGCCGTACGGTGCTGCCCGCCACGAGCCGGGATTCGTCCGCGAAGGCGTCCACGACGACGCCCGCCCGGTTCGCGGCGGCCGTCGCGGCGAACGGCTCGAGTTCCCGGGCCTCGAGGGTGCCCGGCTTCGGCGCGGTGGTATCGATCCCAGCGAACAGACCAGGACCGGCCCCCGTCCGGTCGGCCTGAAGGGCCATCCGGATCGGACTCGGCCCGATGTCCTGCAACATGCCCATGTCCTGGGACCGGTGAAGGCTGCGGCCCCGCATGGCGATCTGACGGTACGACTGGCCGATCTCGGGATCGAGGCTGCCTCCTTCCAGAACCACTGTCGTACCCGTCGTATCGAACCGGGTAGACCGGTAGAGCTTGAGCGGCTGCCAGGGCAGAAGACCTTCCTCGGCGGCAAGCTCCGGAAAGCGGGTGGGATCGCCGGCCGCCTGAAAGGCTTCCTGCGCGGCCCACCCCGCCACCTGGTGCTGGCCGTGGCCATCCCGCGGCGTGCCGGAGAAGATCGCCACCATGATCTGGGGCCGGAATCGGCGAACCACCCGAACCACGTCCTTGAGGACCGAGTCCCGCGGCCAGAAGGTGAATGCCTCCGCCTGGGACTTTGAAAACCCGAAATCGAAGGCCCGGGTGAAAAACTGCCGAGCCCCATCGAGACCCCGGGCCGCCAGCAATTCCTCGGAGCGGATCAGGCCGAGGGCCTCGCCGAGTTCGGGACCGATGAGGTTCTGGCCGCCCTCGCCACGGGTGAGCGACAGATAGGCGGCCACGGCGCCCTCCTTGCGCACCAGATAGGTGAGCAACTCCGTGTCTTCGTCGTCGGGGTGGGCGGCGACCATCAAGACCCGCTTGGCATGGCCGACCATCCGCTCAGCCTGAGACCGCGCGGCGGCCCCGCCGGTCGACGGTCCGACAGCCTGCGCGGCGAGAAGGTTGGCGATGAGGAGGAGGGGAACGGCGGCGAGCAGTCGCCTCACGAATTCTCGTCCCGGTCTGCCGGCGGCGGAGTCTCGTCCTCGGAATCCTCATCGTCTTCGGTCGGCGCCCGCCGATTGCCGAAAGCATCGGGACGCCGGCCGAGGACGAAGGCCCAGACAAAGAGGAGCAGAGCCACGACCAAGAGGACCTGGGCTGCGGTGTTGCCGACCCGGTGCAGAACCAGGAGCATACCGACGGAAACAACCGCAGTTCCGGCCGCCCGAAGGACCTCGTCCATGTTCCGCCAACGGGTTCGGCTCCCCCAATAGAGGGCGCCGAACAACCCGGTGACACCCAGGATCAGGATGCCGTACCAGATTAGGATCCAGTACTTCCTGCCGAGGATCCAGACGTTGAGGCCGGTCATTCAATCCCGCTGGCGAAGCCAGGCAAAAGTGTAGATGCCGGTGGCATGTCCATCGCTCCAATGAACCCGGAGCCCATAAGTCCCGACGAGGGCAAGATGCACCGGTCGGACGTCGGGCGGCACCGTCCCGGGGTCCAGCAAGGGCCGGCCGGACATCTCCTCGACACACTGAGCGCAGGGACAGGCAAGCCGGAGGTCCCGCGCCCCTATCAACCGCTCACCCCCCTCTCGGTCCCATTGGAACAGGATACCGTCGTCGCGCCGAGTAATCGCCACCGGCACTGCTGCCGCCATGACCAGGACCGCCTCTCTCGCTATCTTACGCCCACCACCCACGGGTTCCACGATGACCGACGCCACCCCAAATCCCTTTGGTTCCCGAAGCACCCTCAGTCTGGGCGGAACCAAGGCCATAATCTTCCGCCTTCCCGAGCTTGCCCGCCAGGGGTTGATCGACCTTGACCGGATCCCCTTCTCGATCCGGATCCTGGTCGAGAACGCCCTGCGTCATGCCGGCCGTGGGGTCGTGACCGAAGACCACGTCCTCCAGATCGGTCGGTGGACCGGGCAACCGGCCGCCGGGGAAATTCCGTTCATGCCCGCCCGGGTGGTCCTCCAGGACTTCACTGGGGTGCCCTGCGTCGTCGATCTGGCCGCGATGCGGGATGCAATGGCGGCAATGGGCGGCGACCCGCAGAAGATCAACCCGGTCGTCCCCTGCGATCTGGTCATCGACCACTCCGTCCAGGTGGACCATTATGGCACGGCCGACGCATTCCGGCAGAACGTCGCACTGGAATTTGCTCGCAACAAAGAGCGCTATCAACTGCTCAAGTTCGCCCAAAGGGCCTTCCAGAACTTCCAGGTGGTTCCACCCGGGACCGGGATCGTCCACCAGGTGAACCTGGAGTACCTGGCCCCGCTGGTCCAGCTCCGGGACCAGTACGGCGAGTTGACGGCCTATCCGGACAGCCTGGTCGGGACCGACTCCCATACTACGATGATCAACGGCCTTGGAGTCATGGGCTGGGGCGTAGGCGGGATCGAAGCAGAGGCCGTGATGCTCGGCCAGCCCTATTTCATGCTGATTCCCGAGGTGATCGGGGTGCAGTTGGTCGGCCAGCTCCCGGTCGGAACCACGGCCACCGACGTGGTCCTGCAGGCAACTCAGATGCTCCGGATGCACGGGGTGGTCGACAAGTTCGTCGAGTTCTACGGCCCCGGCCTGTCGAGCCTGGGGCTGGCGGACCGGGCCACCATTGCCAATATGGCTCCCGAGTATGGGGCGACCATGGGCTTCTTCCCGGTCGATGAGGAGACCCTTGAATACCTGCGACGAACCGGTCGGCCCGACGAGGTGGTGTCGCGGGCTGAACGGTATTGCAAGGAAAACGGCCTGTTCCGGACCGACGCCACCCCGAATCCTGTCTTCACCACGACGCTGACGCTCGATCTGACGACGGTGGCGCCAAGCCTGGCCGGACCGAAGCGGCCCCAGGACCTGGTCCGGCTCAAGGATGCACCCCGGAATTTCGCCGTAAGCCTGCCGAGCCTCCTCCCGGCTACGGCGGACGCTCCCCGCAAGGAAGCGGCGACCGCGAACTCGGCCCGATGGGAGAACGAAGGCGGAGCGACGGCGGGCGTGGCCACGATCGCGGAGGTCGACTGCGAGCACAACGGCCGTCAGTTCAAGCTAAGGGACGGGTCGGTGGTGATCGCGGCGATCACCAGCTGTACCAATACCTCCAATCCGTCGGTCATGGTCGGGGCCGGCCTGCTGGCTCGCAAGGCGCTGGAGCGCGGCCTCACCAGCCAGCCCTGGGTCAAAACGAGTATGGCTCCAGGATCGCGGGTCGTCACCGACTACCTCGATGCGGCCGATCTGACTCGCCCTCTCGACCAACTCGGGTTCAATACCGTCGGCTACGGCTGCACCACCTGCATCGGTAACAGCGGACCCCTGGCCGCTTCGATCGAAGAGTCCATCCTGACCAACAACCTGGTCTGCGCGGCCGTTCTGTCCGGCAATCGGAACTTCGAAGCGCGGGTCCACCCGCTGGTCCGGGCGAACTATCTGGCGTCACCGGTGCTGGTGGTTGCCTACGCGCTGGCGGGCCGGATGGATATCGACCTGAGCCGCGAACCACTCGGCACCGGGAAGGACGGCAAGCCGGTCTATCTGGCGGACATCTGGCCGAGCGCCGACGAGATCCGGCGGACGATGGCGGCCGTCCTCAAGCCCGAGATGTTTCGCCGTAGCTATGCCCGCGTATTCGACGGCGACGTCGAATGGCAGCAGCTCGATGTCCCAGGCGGGAGCCGATTCGCCTGGGACCGGAACTCTACCTACGTGCAGGAGCCGCCGTTCTTCCAGCAGCTCCCCACCGAACCGGGTGCCTTCCGCGACATCACCGGCGCCAGAGTACTCGCCGTCCTGGGCGACAGCGTCACCACGGACCACATCTCGCCGGCCGGGGCGATTCCGAAGAATGGCCCGGCGGCGAAGTTCCTGGTGGAGCGCGGCGTGGCCCATGCCGACTGGAACACCTTCGGGGCTCGGCGCGGCAATCACGAAGTGATGATGCGCGGCACCTTCGGCAACGTGAGGATCAAGAACGCACTGGTGCCCGAGAAGGAGGGCAACTGGACCCTCGACTTCGAAACCGGCGAGGTCCTCTCGATCTACGATGCCGCGATGCGATACATCGGGCGGGGCACGCCGCTGGTAATCCTGAGCGGGAAGGAGTACGGAACAGGATCGAGCCGCGACTGGGCCGCGAAGGGCACCACGCTGCTTGGCGTCCGGGCGGTGATCGCGGAAAGCTACGAGCGAATCCACCGGAGTAATCTGGTGGGTATGGGTGTCCTGCCGCTGACCTACCAACCGGGCCAGACCCGCGACGGCCTCGGCCTGAGCGGTCGTGAGACCTTCACGATTACCGGAATCGCCCAGGGACTCACACCGGGCGGAACCGTCGACGTCAGTGCCCAAGCGGAAGACGGCACCGTCAAACAGTTCAAGGCGTTGGTCCGGCTCAATTCGAAGGTCGAACTCGACTACTACCGGCACGGGGGGATCCTCCCCCGGGTGCTTCGGATGTTCAACCGGCGATAGTTGCGGGGATTGGCATGACGAAGGGGAGGCCGATGTCGGCCTCCCCTTCGTGTTGAGATCGGTGCACCGCTAGGCCACGAGATCTTTCAAACGGTCGCCGGTATCGCCTTCCCGCAGGCGCTGGAGGGCGCGGTCGCGCAGTTGACGAATCCGCTCCCGCGTCACGCCCATCATCCGCCCAATCTCCTCGAGGGTGCGGCTATTGCCGTCCTCGAGGCCGAAATACAGGCGAAGCACCTTGGCATCGCGCGGCGGCAGCGTGGCCAGCGCCGCTTCGATGTCATTGGTCTGGCTATTGGCCAGAGTCGAACTGTCGGTGCCTTCCTGATCGGTGGCCGCGAACCGCTCCATCCGTTCGTTGCCATCGCCATCCCGGGTGGGATGATCGAGCCGGACCGCCTCGGAATTGAGGGCGCTCAGGCTCCGCACGGCCTCCGGGGTAAGCCCCGTAGCGCGGGCGAGTTCTTCGGTGGTCGGCATCCGGCCGAGCCGTTCCTTCAACAAGGTGGTCGTCCGACCAAGCCGCGAAAGATCCGCGGTCCGATTCAGCGGCACCCTGACGGGACGGCCGTGGCGAGCAATCGCCGCCTGGACCGCCTGACGAATCCACCATACAGCGTACGAGATGAATTTGACCCCGCGATCGGGATCGAATTTCCTGGCCGCAGTCATCAGCCCGAGGTTGCCTTCGCCGATGAGATCGACGAGAGGCACGCCTCGATTCTGAAACTTCTTCGCGACCGAGACCACGAACCGCACGTTATGCCGAGCCAACCGTTCCTGGGAGAGTATGTTCCCGCGGAACGCCTTGCGAGCGAGTTCCATTTCCTCGTCTCGGCTCAGTAGCGGTACCCGGGAAATTTCATCCAAGTAGAGGTCGAGGCTCTCGCGGCCCTCGTCCACCGCACGGGCGATCTGGGCTGGCCTGGCCGCCCGGCGCTTCGCACGAGGAAGAGTCACTTAGGTCCTCCAAACAGTTAAGGGATCCTGCCCGAACGAGTTCTGAAACCAATCCCACAAAACTGCCCCCACGGGGCGCCAATATACACCCTAAGATAAGAAAAATCAATCACTTAAGTAAGACTGTTCAGGATAAGGAGTTGCGCCGATCCACCGCAAACGCGACTGGGTGAGTCGGTCATACGACGCCACGATCATCATTGTTTCCCCGCCCAACTTACCGTTTTCATACGTGTCTGCCAGTCGTTTAGTTGACGGTTCAAGCTGGAACAAAACTCGATCCGAGATCCATAGGACGTACCGGGAGACGTCCGCCCATCTGCCACCAGACACGGCACCGATCCACCCCGGACCGGCGCCGCGCCAGGTGGACTCAAAACCGGTCAGTTTCGGCCGTAGCGGACCTCTCCGGCGTGGGTAACCGTCATCGGCCCCACGATCGGGTCGGCGGGGTCCACCTGGAACTGACCCTCCTTGACGGCATGCTCGAAGAGCGACTGGATGTTGCGGCTGAACATGAAGCTGGCATGGTTCGGCAGCGTGCTGGCGAGGTTGAGCGGCCCGAGAATCGTTACGCCCTGCTGAACCACCTCTTCTCCCCCGACAGTCAGCTCACAGTTGCCGCCGGTTTCCGCCGCCAGGTCCACGATCGTGGAACCAGGCCGCATCGAGGCGACCATTGCCCGGGTGATCAGGCGCGGGGCCGGCTTCCCGGGGATCGCCGCGGTCGAAACGACGAGATCGACGCCCTGGATGTGCGTGCCGATCGCCACAAGCACGCGAGCCTGCTGGTCGTCGGAGAGGGCTGCGGCATAACCGCCCGCCCCCTCAGCCCGAGCCTCCGCCTCCACGAAACTCGCGCCGAGGCTCATCACCTGTTCTTTCACGGCCGGCCGGACGTCGAAAGCCGAGACCACGGCACCCAAGCGTTTGGCGGTGGCGATCGCCTGCAGGCCGGCCACCCCGGCGCCGAGGACGAACACCTTGCCGGGGGTGATGGTGCCGGCCGCGGTGGTAAGCATCGGCAGAAAACGGCCAAGTCTGGCGGCGCCGATCAGGACAGCCTGGTATCCGGCGACAGTGGCCTGGGATGAGAGGACGTCCATCGACTGCGCCTTGGTGGTTCGCGGGACGAGTTCGAGCGCCAACGCCGACACCTTGCGTTCGGCAAGAGAGTCGAGCAACCGACCCGCCCGGTAGGGGGCGAGCAACGAGATCAGCACCGAGCCCTCGGGCAAAAGCCCGACCAGCCCCGCCTCGGGGGGCTGGACCTTGCAGACCACCGTGGCGCGCGCACAGGCATCCCTCGGGTTTGAGACGATCGTGGCCCCGGCGTCCTGATATTGCTGGTCGGGATAGAAGGCCGCGACGCCGGCCCCCTGCTCCACCACCACTTCATGCTTCTGCTGAATGAGTTTCTGGGCCGTCGCGGGGCTGATCGCCACCCGCCGCTCGCCGGCGGCGGTTTCCTTGAGTACGGCAACTCGCATTGAGTCCCTCGCGTGAGCAAGCGGTCGATAGGCGTGGGGTGCGATCGGGAGGCGGGCCTATCACTTCCGGAGCGCGGCGAATTTACACCCGCCGCGGGCCAACCGACAGGTAGACTTTCCCGACGGAGGCCGGTACTCTGCACAATTCCAAACCAATTCGAATCATGCAGACAACGCGCGTCTATGTGCCCGGCTCGATCGGAAATGTGGGACCGGGGCTCGACATTCTGGGCCTCGCCGTTCGTGGCGCCGGGGACACGGTGGTGGCCGAGCGGCGCCGTGGCCGCGGCATCCTGGTCGCTGATCCCGGGCACCCCGACCTTCCCACCGATCCCGACCGGCACGCCTCTGCCATCGCGGCGCGGGCCGCCCTCGACCGTGGCGGTCGCCGGGGGCAAATCGGAATGACGATCTCGCTGGTCAAGGGGCTGCCCCTCTCGGGGGGCCAGGGTGGGAGCGCGGCTTCGGCCGTCGCTGGCGCCGTGGCGGCCAATGTCCTGATGGGGTCCCCCCTTGGCCCGACCGAGCTGCTGGCCTCCGCGCTGGTGGCTGAAGCGACAGTGGCCGGGCGGCATCTGGACAACATTGGGCCGTCATTGCTAGGCGGGTTGGTCCTGATTCGGAGTCTCGATCCGATTGACGTCGTCAAGCTGCCGACCCCCCGCGGTCTGTGGATCGTGTTGGCCAAGCCCGAGTACGCCTGGGAGACCAAGCGGGGGCGCTCTGTGCTGCCCGCGCGGATCTCACGGTCCGACGCCCTCCACCAGGCAGCCCAAGTCGCCGCGATGGTGGCGGCGGGCTATCAAAACGATGTCGGCCTCTTCGGCCGCGCGATCGAGGATCGGATTGCGGAACCTGCCCGGGCCCCGCGACTGCCTGGTTTCATCGGTGCCAAGCGGGCCGCGCTCGCGGCCGGGGCCCTCGGCTGCTCGATTTCCGGAAGCGGCCCAACCTTGTTCGCGCTGGCCGCGAGCCGAGGCCAGGCAGTGACGATCGGCGCCGCCATCAGCCGAGCCTACTCCCGGGCCGGGCACACGGCGGCAATCCGGATTACGACAGTCGACCGGCAAGGGGCCCAAGTCCGATGACGACATCGTTGCGCTGTGCCTCGTGCAACACCCAGCAGCCGTTCGACGCACCACTGACCAGGTGCTCCGAGTGCGACGGCCTGCTGGAGGTGGATCGGCCCGACCAGCCCGCCGACATCGCGGCCCGTTTCGCCGACCGGGAGCGGGGTTCCGCGCGGCTCACCCGGTCGGGTGTGTGGCGCTTCCGGGAACTGATTCTTCCCGAGGCTCGCGAGGCCGACATCGTGTCGTGGCCCGAGGGCAATACGCCGTTGATCGAGCGGGAGTCGGTGGCGGCCTGGACCGGCTGCCGACGCCTTACGCTCAAGCATGAGGGGATGAACCCGACCGGCTCGTTCAAGGACCGGGGCATGACCGTGGCCGTATCCCAGGCCAAGCGGCTCGGGATGAACGCGGTGGCCTGCGCGTCGACCGGCAACACGTCGGCGTCCCTCGCGGCCTACGCCGCCCAGGCGGGAATCACCGGAGTGGTACTGATCCCGGCCGGCCGGACCGCGTTAGGCAAGCTGGCCCAGACGGTCGCCTATGGGGCGCGCATTCTGGCAGTCCGGGGCGACTTCGACGCGTGCCTCGACCTGGTCGGCAGGGCCAGCGGATCCCTCGGCCTGTACCTGGTCAACAGCATCAATCCGTTCCGACTCCTCGGGCAGCGGACCATCGGGTTCGAGATCCTCGAGGACCGCCGGTGGCGGGCTCCCGACTGGATCGCGCTGCCGGCCGGGAACCTGGGCAACACCTCGGCCATCGGGGCGGCGCTGCTGGACGCGAAGCGCCTCGGCCTGATCGACCGGGTCCCCCGAATCGCGGCCATTCAGGCGGCAGGCGCGGCGCCGTTCGCCCGGAGCTTCGCCGGCGGATTCGCCGAACGGTACCGGGTCGAGGCCGAGACGGTGGCGACGGCAATCCGGATCGGGAACCCAGCTTCCCACGAGCGAGCCGTCGCGGTCATTCGGGGCACGAACGGCGTCGTGACGACGGTGTCGGATGAGGAGATCCTGGCCGCCAAGGCGGTGATCGACCGGGCGGGCGTGGGGTGCGAGCCGGCCAGCGCGGCGTCGGTTGCGGGAGTGCGGCGACTGGTGGCCGAGGGCACGATCAAACCGGACGACGAGGTGGTGGCGATCCTCACCGGTCACATCCTGAAAGACCCGGAGATCCTGTTGGCGCGCGGCGGGGCGACGATCACCGAGATCGATCCAACCCTCTCGGCGGTCGAGGCGGCGATCCGAAACGCGTAGGGGGGGCGGATGCCCGCCCCTCCGCGAGGTTTCGGTCAGTGAGCGGGGCGGGTTTTCGCGATCGCCGCGCCGAGTTCGGCGTACGCGGTCGGGTCCGTCTCCCGGAAGGGGGACATGACGTGAGCGATCTTGCCGTTCCCGTCGATGACATAGACGGTGCGGTGGTCGAGGAGCCCGATCCGGGTCTGAATCGCAACGCCGTATTTCTTGCCGACCTCCGCGCCCACATCACTGAGGAACGTCACGGGGTAACCCTGGTCACGCGCCCAGGTGAACTGGGCGGTGTCGGGGTCGACACTGATCCCGAAAAGCTTCACCCCATCGCCGTTGTTGAAGAGCGTCGCGTACTGATCACGGTACGCGTCCATTTGAGCCGTTCACCCACCGGTCCTGGCCTTGTAGAAGAAAGCCAGTACCACCGTCTGGCCACGAAAGTCCTTGAGATCCGCCGCC
>JAYUZK010000241.1:0-4311 GCA_043751835.1 Gemmatimonadota bacterium
GATACCGGGTCGAGTCGTAGAGCCGGGCGGGGGCCGAAACCGGGGTTTGTCCGGCGGCCGGCGTCGCGACGAGGACGAGGCCCGCGAACCAGCCAGCCACGCGGCGCCGGCGCATCAGGCCCCGATCAGGTGTTCGACCCGGATCGGGAGATCGCGGACCCGGATACCGGTCGCGTTGAAGACGGCGTTCGCGACCGCGGCCCCAACGCCGATCGTCCCGATCTCACCCACCCCGCGGGCCCCGATCGGACTGGCATGGGGATCAAACTCGTCGGCGAAGATCGCTTCGACGGTCGGGATGTCGGCGTTGACCGGGATCTGGCAGCCACCGAATCCCTTGGCCACGAACCGACCCAGCATCTTGTCCACCCGCGACTCTTCCAGCAGGGCCTGGCCGAGCCCCCAGATCATCCCGCCGATTGCCTGGCTCCCGGCGGTCCGGGGATTGATGATCCGGCCCACACTGAACGCGCCCACGCAGCGGGTGACCCGCGGGACCGGATCGAGCGGGGCGACGGCCACCTCGACGAAGACCGCGCCGTAGGCGTTCATGGCGTAGGCGTCCTCCTCCCGCGCCGGGGCCCAGGAGCCCTCCTCGCTGAGGCGCTCGAGCCGATGAAGCGCCAGAACCTCGCCATACTCGCGGGGCTCGAGCCCGGGCTCGCCGGCGAGGGTCTCGAGCTTTTCCTTCAACTTGAGCGCGGCCACCCGGACCGCCGATCCGACGCTCATCGTGGTGGCCGAGCCGAAGGTGCCCCCCGCTTCCGGAAGCGTGGTGTCGCCTAACGAGACGCGGACCCGATCGATCGAGAGCCCAAGGGCGTCGGCGGCGATCTGGGGCAGGATGGTTCGAACCCCGGTGCCGATTTCGTGGGCGCCGGATTCGATCAGCACCGAGCCGTCGCGCTCGAGGGTCACCCGGG
The DNA here is from genome assembly GCA_043751835.1 of Gemmatimonadota bacterium. GTDB lineage: Bacteria > Gemmatimonadota > Gemmatimonadetes > Gemmatimonadales > GWC2-71-9 > SHZU01. Next base: position 924 of record JAYUZK010000241.1, read on the forward strand.
CGCTCGCGCCGAAGCGGAAGGTCGACATCAGGCAGCTCGCCATGCCCATTCCGAGCAGCACGTCGCCCCGCCGCCGGACACCCGGCACCGGCGACCGCTCGCTCCACCCGAACCGTTCGGCGCCGAGCCGGTAGCACTGGTCGAGCGCCTTGCTCGAGAACGGTTTTCCACTGGTGGGATCCCGTTCGGCGTAATTGCGGACGCGCAGTTCGACCGGATCGAGCCCGAGCTGGTGGGCCAGTTCGTCCATGGCGATCTCGAGACCGACCATGCCAGGCCCCTCGTGGGGTGCCCGCATGAAGGTCGGCTGCGGCCGGTTGAGCCGGACGATCCGGTCCAGTGTTTCGATGTTGGGACAGGCGTACATCGTCCGGCTGCCAAGACTGCCATGCTCGACGTAGTCGTCGGCGATCGAGGCCGCGTTCCAGCTGTCATGGCGGATCGCGGTGAGGGTGCCGTCCCGCCGAGCGCCGAGGGTGAGCTCCTGGATCGTGGCGGGCTGATAGCCGTGCATCGTGAACGTCTGGCTCCGGGTAAGAACAATCCGGACCGGTGCTCCCGCCTCTCGCGACGCCGCCACCGCGAGGAACTCGTGGGGCCAGGTCGAGCCCTTGGCGCCGAACCCGCCGCCAACGAAGCCGGTCCTGACCCTCACCTGATCCGGGGCGACCGAAAACAATTGAGCCAGAGCGGCCCGAACCCCGAAGACCCATTGGGTCGAGGTCCACACATCGATGCCCCCATCCCGCCAGTGCGCTACGACCGCGGAGGGCTCGAGGGCGGCATGATGACGATCGGCCGTGCGGTAGCGTCCGCTCAGCACGACCTCGGCGGCCGCCAGCCCGTCGGCCACCGACCCCACCACGCTCCTGGTCGGCGCCCAATCCTTGACCTCGATGGCCTGTTCGAGAGACCCTTCGAAATCGGCCTGATGCGGGACCGGATCGATCGCGACGACGAGCCGGGAGGCCGCCTCTCGCGCCGCGATCCGGCTGGTGGCAAGCACGAGGGCCACCGGCTGGCCTTCATGGCGAACCTGGTCATCCATCATCGGCATCGACGCCTGGCCGGCCGCCCAATGGGCGATCGGGCCGAGTCCGCCGAGATCGCCGGGCCCGAAGATCCTGACGACGCCGGGTACGGCGAGGGCCGCGTGCCGGACAATCGAGCGGACCCGGCCGGCCGCCACGGGGCTCAGAACGAAGACCCCTTCGAGCGCGTCGGGTGCCTCGAGATCGGCGACGTAACGGGCGGCGCCGGTCACCTTGACGGCGGCATCCTGCCGAGGAAGCGAAGCGCCGATCGTCACGGGACGGCCTCCGGATCGAGGACCGCGATGGCGGCGCGAACCGCCAACTCGATCTTGTACCGCGAACCCGCCAGCGGAGTGGCCCCGGCCAACTCCACCGTCATCGCCTCCCGGACCAGGCCGGCCGACCAGGGCCGACCAACCAGCACCGTCTCGGCCCGCCGGCACCGCCACGGCTTCCAGGCCACGCTGCCTAACGCGAGCGCCGCCTCCGCCACCGTCCCGCCCTCGAGCCGGAGCCCGCCGGCGGCGGCCACCAGGGCAAAGTCGAACGAGGCCCGATCCCGGATCTTCCGGTAGCGCAGCGCGATCGGGCCGGCGGGGATCTCGATGGACAGGATCAGGTCGCCCGGGCCAAGCGTGCTCACGGCGCCGGGATCCGAACCGGCCGGCGGGTAGAGCTGGTCGATCGGGATCCGGCGGCGGCCGGACGGTCCTTCCACGACGACCGACGCCTCGAGCGCGGTTAGCGCCACCGCGGGGTCCGAGGGATGGACCGCGGCGCAGTGGAATGAGAGCGGCATCAGGGCGGCATAACGCTGATCGCCCCGGGCCACGGAGCAACCCGCCCCGGGGAGGCGGCGGTTGCAGGGCGCCCCGCTCCGGAAGTACGGACAGCGGACCTGCTGGAGCAGATTGCCGCCCAGCGTGCCCATCGCGCGGATGGCCGGCGTGGCCGACTGGTCGATCGCCGACGCAAGCGACGGCGCCAGAGCCCGGACGTCAGGATCAGCCGCGACATCGGCGAGCCGGGCCAGCGCCCCGATCCGGAGGCCGCCGCCGTCGCGCTCGATCCGGTCCAGCCCCAGGGGCAGGAGGTCGATAAGCGTGGTCGGCTCGAGGAGGCCGTCGCGGAGCCAGGGGATCACCTCGGTACCGGCCGCCAGAAAGGAGTCGCCCACGCCGGCCGCGATGGCGTCGGCCACCGAGACCGCCGGCCGGTATGCGAATGGTTTCATCTGGCGGCGGCGGCCACCGAACGGACGGCGGCCACGATCTGCGGGTAGGCGGCGCAGCGGCAGAGGTTCCCGCTCATCCACTCGCGGACTTCGCCGTCGGAACCGGCCCGCCCGGCGGCAAGGCAAGCCACCGCGCAGAGAATCTGTCCCGGCGTGCAGAAGCCGCACTGCAGCGCGTCATGATCGATAAACGCCTGCTGGACCGGATGGAGCCGGTTGCCCTGGCCCAGCCCCTCGATGGTAGTGACCGACCGACCGCCGCTGGCGACCGCGAGGGTCAGGCAACTCAAGGCGGGACGGCCGTCCACCAGCACGGTACAGGCTCCGCACTCGCCCCGCTCGCAGCCCCGCTTGGCCCCGGTCAGACCGAAGGTGTCGCGAAGGAGATCAAGCAGCGCGGCGCGCGGGTCCACGTCCGCGCGCCGCGCCATTCCATTGACCGTGAGGTGGACCTCCATCACACCGGCGCCAGTCAGGCCATCTTGATGTCGAGCGGCAGCGACCGGAGTCGTTTGCCGGTGGCGCGGAAGATCGCGTTGGCAAGGCCGGCCGCGACCGGCGGCACCGCCGGCTCACCGAAGCCGGTGGGCATGGTGTCCGTCTCCACGAAATAGGTTTCGATCACCACCGGCGCTTCGTTGATCCGGAGCAGCGAATACGAATCGAAGTTCCGTTGGGCGACCCCACCGCCCTTGATGGTGATCCGCTCCTTGAGGGCCGCCGAGAGCCCCATGGTGATCCCACCCTCGAGCTGGGCCCGGGCGCCGTTCGGGTTGACCACCGGGCCGGCGTCGGCCGCGCACACCACTCGGTGAATACGGAGGCGGTCGTTCACCACCGACACTTCGAAGACTTCCGCGGCGTAACTCAGGTGATCGTAGCCGCAGGCGACGCCCATCGCGTGGCCCTTCGGAAGCGGCTTGCCCCAGCCGGCCTTATCGGCCGCGAGCTGGAGCACGCCCTTGAGGCGTTCGGCCTTGAACGGATACTCCGGGAAATCCGGCGGCTGTTTCCACCAGACGCCGTCGATCAGGGCCAGCCGGTACTCGACCGGGTCCTTCCCCGCCGCGGCGGCCAGATCGTCGATCATGCTCTCGACCGCGAACATCCCGTGGGTGGT
>JAYUZK010000242.1:0-5134 GCA_043751835.1 Gemmatimonadota bacterium
ATCCAGATCCACAAGCCGACCCCCGGCCCCAGGGATTCCGCCTTGCTGGCCGCCCATCCCGACATCGCGGGCATCAGCATCCGGGTGACCGGCACCTACAATGGTGCCCCGTTCACCTTCACCACGCCGGTCACCGCGGAGGTGGAGATCGAACTGCCCAAGCCGCTCGACGTGGTGGCCGGAACACCGACAGCCTTCACCCTCCAGGTGGACCTCTCCACCTGGTTCAGCGCCGAGGGCGGCGCCCTGCTCAACCCGATCCAGCCGACCGAGCAGATCCGGCAGCGGATCGAACAGAACATCCGGCGTTCGTTCCATGCCTTCAAGGACCGCGACCACGACAATCACCCGGACAACGACTGAGTCAGGGACGGCTCCCCTGTATAATTGAGAACCGGCGGGCGCTCGCTGCCCGCCGGTTCTCTCGTTTTCGGGGAACCCGATGTCGTCACCTATCCAGAGCCTGCACCACGTCACCGCCACCGTCAACGAAGCCCAGGCCGACCTCGACTTCTACGTCCGGCTCCTCGGCCTCCGCCTGGTCAAGAAGACGGTGAACTTCGACAACCATCACGTCTTCCATTTCTACTACGGCAACGAACGCGGCACTCCCGGCACCCTCATGACCACCTTCCCCTACCATGGGTTCGGGGTGCCCGTCGGACGGATCGGCGCCGGCCAGGTGACGGCGACTTCGTTCTCCGTCCCGGCGGACAGCATCCCCGCCTGGCGGGGGCGCCTGGCCGCGCACCACGTCGCCACCACGGTGGATGGCACCCGCTTCGGCGAACCCTTCCTCACCTTCAGCGACCCGTCCGGCCTCGCCATCGAACTGATCGGCACCGCGGACACCCGGACGCCGTGGGCCGGCGATTCGGTGGACGTCGCGATGGCGATCCGCGGAATCCACAGCGTCACGCTGTCGATCCAGGATCCGCGCCGCACGCTCGACCTGCTTCAAGGCCCGCTCGGCTTCACCGCCCACGGCACCGAAGGTATCCGCCACCGGATGGCGGTCGGACCGAGCGGCGCCGGCCACCTGATCGACGTGCTCGAAACGCCGAGCCTCCATGCCGGCTGGAACGGACTGGGTACGGTCCACCACGTGGCGATGGCGATCGGTACCGGCGAGGAACAGCTGGCCATTCGTGAGGAACTGCGCCGGCTGGGCCTTCATGTCACCGAGGTGAGAGACCGGCAGTACTTCACCTCGATCTATTTCCGGGAACCCGGCGGCGTGCTCTACGAAATCGCCACCCTGCCCCCGGGGTTCACGGTGGACGAGGAGCTTGGGCAGCTCGGCACTGCACTCAAGCTGCCACCCTGGGAAGAGCCGAACCGGGCGCTGATCGAAAAAGGCCTCCCGCCAATCGTCCACCCATGAGCCTGCCGCCGCACGCCGGGCAGCCGGTGGTCACGCTGGGCCGGCCGTTAGGCGGGAGCCGGGCGGCGATGGTGATGATCCACGGCCGGAACGCCGGGCCGAAGAACATCCTCGACCTCGCGACACCGCTCGCCCATCCCGATTGTACCTACCTCGCTCCGGCCGCGGCCGGTGGCACCTGGTATCCGAACAGCTTCATGGCCGATCGGGCCTCCAACGAGCCGGGGCTGACGTCCGGCCTCGCCGCGATCGGCCGGCTGATCGACGACATCATTGCGCAAGGCGTACCAAGACGGCGGATCGTGCTGCTGGGCTTTTCGCAGGGCGCCTGCCTGGCCTGCGAGTTCGCCGTCCGCCACGCCGATCGCTATGGCGCTTTGATCGCGTTCAGCGGCGGCGTGATCGATCCGCCGGGCACGACCTGGGACTACCCCGGCACCTTCGCCGGCACGCCCGTATTCCTGGGCTGCAGCGATGTCGACTCCCACGTCCCGAAGACCCGGGTCGACGAGAGCGCGGCGGTGTTCGAACGGATGGGAGCGGCGGTTACAAAGCGGATCTACCCGGGAATGGGGCACCTGGTGAACGAGGATGAGCTCACCTGGGCCCGCGACACCGTGGCACAAATCGCGGCGAGCTGATGCCCCCAGACCAGCCCCCGCCGTTCTGGAGTGAAGGGCTGCCGGCACTGGCCGACCGGCTGGGCAGCGGGCCGGCCGGCCTGAGCGAGGCCGAAGCGACGGCACGACTCCTCCACGACGGCCCTAACGTTCTCCACCAGGCCCGGAAGCTCGGTTTCCTCCGCCTTTTCGTCTCCCGGTTCAAGAACCCTCTCGTCCTGCTCCTCATCGCCGCGAGCGCCATCTCGGCGGCGACCGGCGACGTCACGAGTTCGGTGATCGTGATCGTGATGGCCCTTCTCAGCGTGACCCTCGACTCGGCTCAGGAATACCGAGCGGGCGAAGCCGCGGACCGACTCCGACAATCGGTGGCGATCCGGGTGACCGCGAGGCGCGGCGGAGCGACCCGCGAAATCCCGGCCCGCGATCTGGTGGCCGGCGACGTCATCCTGCTCTCGGCCGGTTCCCTGGTGCCCGCCGACGGCCGGCTCCTCGACGCCAAGGACTGCTTCGTCAACCAGGCCCTCCTCACCGGCGAGCCCTACCCGGTGGAAAAACACGCCGCCCCCGGCGCGTGCGACGAGGGACCGATGACGGAATCGACCGCGGCCGTGTTCATGGGCACCAATGTCCTGAGCGGCTCGGCTGTCATGCTGGTCTGTCGAACCGGGGCCCGCACCGCGTTGGGCGAAATCGGGAAGAGTCTCGAGATCGAGCCGCCCCCGACCGCGTTCGAAACCGGAACCCGGAGCTTCGGCTTCCTGATCCTCCGGCTCGCCGTGCTGATGGTGCTGTTCGTGATCCTGGTGAACACCGCGCGGCACCGGCCGCTGCTCGAATCGTTCCTGTTCGCGGTGGCGCTGGCGGTGGGGCTCACGCCCGAGTTGCTGCCGATGGTGATCTCGGTGACGCTTTCCCAAGGCGCCCTCCGGATGGCGGCCCGGAAAGTGATCGTGAAGCGGCTGGCCTCGATCCATGATCTCGGCAGCATGGACGTGCTCTGCACCGACAAGACCGGCACCCTCACCGAAGCGCGGATCCGGCTCGAGAAGCACGTGGACGTCGAGGGGCGGGATTCGGACCGGGTGTTGGAGTTGGCGTATCTCAACAGCTGGTTCGAGACCGGGCTCAAGAGTCCGCTCGACGAGGCGATCCTCCGCCACGAGGAAGTCGACGTCGCGGGATGGGCCAAGATCGACGAGGTGCCGTTCGACTTCGAACGCCGCCGAGTCTCCGTCCTGGTGACGGGACCTAAGGGAGAGCGGATCCTGGTGGTGAAGGGTGCCCTGGAGGATGTGCTCCGGCTCTCGACCCATTGCGACGGCCGGCCGGAGCCCATCGACCCCACCCTGCGCCAGGCCATGGTCGACCGGTTCGAGTCCTTCTCCCGGGAGGGCTTCCGGGTCCTCGGCATCGCCTGGAAAGCCGTACCGGCCGAGGTGACGCACGCCGTGGTGAGTGATGAGACCGGCCTCGTCTTCGCGGGCTTTGCCGCCTTCGAGGATCCGCCGAAGGCCAGCGCCGGGGCGGCGCTGGCGGCGCTGGCCCGGCGGGGCGTCACGGTCAAGGTGGTCACCGGCGACAACGAGTTGGTGACCCGCCACATCTGCACCACGTTAGGCGTCGCGGTCGCCAGCGTCCTCACCGGCCCCGAGATCGAGGCGATGACCGACCCTGCCCTCGACGCCCTGGCCAGCGACACCACCCTCTTCTGCCGGGTGAACCCGGCCCAGAAGAACCGGGTCATCCTCGCCCTGAAGCGCCGGGGGCACGTGGTCGGGTATCTGGGCGACGGGATCAACGACGCGCCCTCGCTTCATTCGGCGGACGTCGGCATCTCGGTCGAAGGCGGGGTGGACGTGGCCAAGGCCGCGGCTGACATGATCCTGCTGGAGCCGGACCTCGCGGTACTCCACGACGGCGTCCTGCAAGGCCGCCGGACCTTCGGCAACATCATGAAGTACGTGATGATGGGCACCAGCTCGAATTTCGGGAACATGTTCAGCATGGCGGGCGCGTCGCTCTTCTTGCCGTTCCTCCCGATGAAGCCGGTCCAGGTCCTCCTCAACAACTTCCTCTACGATCTCTCCGAAGTGCCGATCCCGATGGACAGCGTCGACGACGACTTCATCGAGCGGCCCCGGCGCTGGGACATCAAGTTCATTCAGCGGTTCATGCTGGTCGTGGGCCCGGTCAGTTCGGTCTTCGACTTCCTGACCTTCTGGGTGATGCTCCGGGTCTTTCACGCCGGGGAGGCGCTGTTCCAGACCGGCTGGTTCGTGGAGTCGCTCGCGACGCAGGTGCTGGTAATTTTCGTCATCCGGACCCGCGGCAACCCGTTCAAGAGCCGGCCCAGCCGGCTGCTCACGGCCACCTCGCTCGCGGTCGTGGTGGTGGCCGCCATGCTGCCCTACACCCGGATTGCGAGCCGGCTGGGGTTCGTGCCGCCGCCGCCGTTGTTCTTCCTGATCCTGGCCGGCATGGTCGCCGCGTATCTGGCGGGGGTGCAGGTGGTGAAGGGGTGGTTCTACCGTCACCAGCTGGGTTGATTCGTCAGGCGGGAGGTGAAACGCCGCGAGGGTTCCCGGATGCCGGGAACCCTCGCGGGGACGACCTGAAGGAGGCGCTGGCGCGGTAGCGCCGGGTGCTCGGCTCCCGGCACCCAACGACCGCAATTGCCCTGAATACGATGGGATCGTTCTATGTCTCGACATCAAGACCGAGCGTTTCGGGCGCAAGCACCCGACGGTAGGGCAGGCGCTGATCAACCTGGGCGCGGCGCTCCAGGCCACCGGTGACCAGGCGGAGGCCCGACGGTGTTACCAGGAGTCATTGGACATCCGGCTCGCGCTCTACGGGAAGGATCATCCAGAGGTGGCGGCGTCGCGGGAGGCGCTGGCGCAGCTCCCGCGCGGCTAGCGGGCCTTCGGCCTCACCACTCGAGGAGCCCCATATCGTCGAGAAACCCCGCCACGGGCACCAGGGAAAACACGCTCGGTTCCCGTTTGAACGCTCGAGCGGCCGCCTGCAGAGCGGGCAGAACCTGGTCGCCGGTCCGTTCCCGGTGATGGCGATAGGTCTTGCCAAGGGTCCGAAACACCACTCTCAGCGCGCGGAATTCGGGGGTGGT
>JAYUZK010000243.1:0-6078 GCA_043751835.1 Gemmatimonadota bacterium
GCCGACACCTTCGTCAACGCCGCCGTCGTCGTCGTCTTCCCGTGGTCGACATGCCCGATCGTGCCCACGTTCACATGCGGCTTGGTCCGCTCAAATTTCGCTTTGCCCATCGTGCCCTCTCCACTCGGTTCGGCTCTCGGCCCAGAGGGCGAGCGGATGCTCGCCCTTACGTCACTTCTTGGTCTTGGCCACGATCTGTTCTTCAACGGCCTTCGGCACCTGCTCGTAATGGTCGAATTGCATCGAGTACACGGCCCGGCCCTGGCTCATGCTCCGGAGCGTGGTCGAATACCCGAACATTTCCGACAGCGGCACCTCGGAGGCGACCACCTGCGCGTCGCCGCGCTGGGTCATCCCGCCGATCTTGCCCCGCCGGCTCGACAGGTCGCCGATCACGTCGCCGAGATACTCGGCCGGGGTCACCACTTCGACCTCCATGATCGGCTCGAGAATGATCGGCTTGGCTTGCCGGCACGCCTCCTTGAAGGCCATCGAGCCGGCGATCTTGAAAGCCATTTCAGACGAGTCGACGTCGTGATAGCTGCCATAGACCAGCTTGACCCGGACGTCGACCACCGGGTAGCCGGCCAGGACGCCGCTCTCAAGCGCTTCCTTGATGCCTGCCTCGACCGGCTTGATGAATTCGCGGGGGATGGTCCCGCCGACGACTTTGTCTTCGAAGTGGAATCCGGTTCCCGCTTCGGCCGGCTCGAGGTCGATGACGACGTGCCCGTACTGACCCTTGCCACCGGACTGACGGATGAACTTGCCTTCGATCTGCGTCACCTTCTTCAAAACCGTCTCGCGGAACGCCACCTGAGGCCGGCCCACGTTGGCCTCGACCTTGAACTCGCGCTTCATCCGTTCGACGATGATTTCCAGGTGCAGTTCGCCCATCCCGGCGATGATCGTCTGGCCGGTCTCGGCATCCGACCGGACCCGGAACGTCGGGTCTTCCTCGGCCAGCCTGCTCAGCGCGATGCTCATCTTGTCTTGGTCGGCCTTGGTCTTCGGCTCGATCGCGACATCGATCACGGGGTTCGGGAACTTCATCGCTTCGAGGATGACCGGCTTGCCCTCCTCGGCGAGGGTGTCGCCGGTCCGGGTGTCCTTCAAGCCGATCGCCGCGGCGATATCGCCCGCCAGCACTTCCTCGATGTCTTCCCGCTTGTTCGCGTGCATCTGGAGCAAGCGACCGATCCGTTCCCGCTTGTCCTTGGTGCTGTTGTAGACGTAGCTCCCCGACTTGATCGAGCCGGAGTAGACCCGGAAATAGGTCAGCCGGCCGACGTACGGATCGGTCATGATCTTGAACGCCAGGGCCGAGAATGACTCATCGTCCGAGGCAATCCGCTCGACCTGGGTATCGTCGTGCTGGGGGAGGTGCCCCTTGATCGGGGGAATGTCCGACGGCGCCGGCAAGAAGTCGATTACGGAATCGAGCAGCGCCTGAACGCCTTTGTTCTTGAACGAGGCACCGCAGAGGACCGGTACCATCCGGCCACTGATCGTCGCGCGGCGGATCCCGCCCATGATTTCTTCGAGGGAGGGATCCTGGCCGGCGAGATACTTCTCCATCAGATCGTCTTCGTGCTCGATCGCCGCCTCAATCAGCTCGTGGCGGTATTGAGCCGCCTTCTCCTTGAGGACATCCGGGATCGGCATCTCGGTGAAGGTCTTGCCAAGGTTGCCTTCCTCGAAGAAGATCTCAACCTGACGGAGCAGATCAATGTGCCCCGTGAAGGTCTCGCCGGACCCGACCGGCAACTGGAGGGGGAACGCCCTCTTGGTCAGCCGGGCCCGAATCATGTCGAGGCAGCGGTAGAAGTCGGCCCCGACCCGATCCATCTTGTTGGCAAAGATGAGCCGCGGGACGCCGTACCGGTCCGCCTGGCGCCACACCGTCTCGGTCTGCGGCTCGACGCCGGCCACGGAGTCGAGCAGCGTCACCGCCCCATCGAGGACCCGGAGCGACCGCTCCACCTCAGCCGTAAAATCGACGTGACCAGGCGTATCGATGATGTTGATCCGGTGCTCGACCCCGTGACGGGCCCAGAAACACGTGGTGGCAGCTGACGTGATCGTGATGCCGCGCTCCTGCTCCTGCTCCATCCAGTCCATGGTGGCAGCGCCATCATGGACCTCACCGATCTTGTAGTTCTTCCCGGTGTAGTACAGGATACGCTCGGTCGTAGTCGTCTTCCCGGCATCAATGTGGGCCATGATGCCGATGTTGCGATATTGACTGAGCGGTGTCCGACGCGCCATTGCAACCTATCCTGTCCGATGCGTGTGTCGATCCAAGCCAAAAACGGGGCGACCAGCCGGGACCGTTCCCGCGGTGTCGCTCCGCAATACCTCCACGTCCTGACTGCGCCTGCCGACGTTGGGAGGGGACAACCCTTGGGCTGCCCTTTCGTTTTCCACCGGACCGGAGGTGGCGGGGAATCACTCCCCTACCCGTCACGCGGCCCTGATTTTTGTCACACCCGGCCGCCCGTTGGCGACCCGCCGAACTACCAGCGATAGTGCGCGAAGGCCCGGTTCGCCTCCGCCATCTTGTGGGTGTCTTCCTTCTTCTTGATCGTGTTGCCCTCGCCCTTCGAGGCCAGAATCAACTCGGCCGCCAACCGTTCCGGCATGGTCTTCTCGGTCCGCGCCCGCGAATACGAGATGATCCACCGCATCGCGAGCGACGTCCGGCGCTCCGGCCGGACTTCGACCGGCACCTGAAGCGACGCGCCACCAACCCGGCGGCTCTTGACCTCGACGGCCGGCTTGCAGTTCGACACAGCCTGCTTGAAGACAGTCACCCCGGGCTGACCGGTGCGCTCCTCGATCAGATCCATCGCGCCGTAGAACACGCGCTCGGCAAGGCTCTTCTTCCCCTCGCTCATGAGCACATTGAGGAACTTGGAGACCGTCTGGCTATCGTACCGAGGATCGGGCGCCAGCGGCCGCCGAATTGCCTTTTTCCGCCGACTCACTTCTTACCTCCGGCCGCCGCGCCTGCCTTGGGCGCCTTGGCGCCGTACTTGGAACGACTCTGCCGCCGACCGGTCACCCCAGCCGAATCCAACGTGCCGCGCACGATGTGGTATCGTACCCCAGGAAGATCCTTCACCCGGCCGCCACGAATCAGCACAATCGAGTGTTCTTGCAGGTTGTGACCCTCACCCGGAATGTAGGCGATCACTTCGAATCCGTTCGACAACCGGACCTTGGCCACCTTCCGAAGGGCCGAGTTCGGCTTCTTCGGCGTGACCGTGTACACACGGGTGCACACGCCTCGACGGAACGGATTCCGTTTGAGCGCCGGAGACTTGTCTTTGTAAACCGGCGCCTTGCGTGGGCGCCGAACCAACTGGTTGATCGTCGGCATGTCTTAACCGGCTACTCAAGAATTCGAAAACTGGAACCCACCATCCGAGCCCCCAAACTTACCGGTGGGAGCAACCGAGGTCAAGGCATCGGCTTACCTGAAAGTGCGCCCCAGCCCCAACCCGATGATTCCGAACCCAAGAACCCCCGCGCCCCCAGCCACCAGGACCCGGATCCACTGAACTGTGAAGGCCACCAGTTCGTCGGCCAGCAGGACCGACCGGGCCGCCGGCCCGTCCGCCCACAGTACCACCACCGCCACCCCAAGCAACCCCGCCAGTCCCCAAGCTGCCCACGCCATGGCCCGAACCACGTTCTGAACTCCGGCGACCCATCCGGCCCAGGCCAGTATCAGCAGCCCGAAGAGCAACGGAACCTGACGCCCAACCATCAACGTTGCGAGCTGGAACCTCCACGCCGGTTCGCCGAGTCCGGAGCCGAGCAACGTGCCGAACAGCTGGATCACCTGGTCCCCGGCCATCAAAGCCGCCCCGAGACACGCGGCCCCCAGCAACACCCGGGCAAATTCACGCATGACGGCCCCGCCCGGTCACGAGCAACGGCCCGTCATCGGTCCGACTCCCACGGAGACGCGTGGCCCGGAACAAGCCGACCGCCACCGCCACGCCGTACGATGCCAGGAGCACGGCGACCAGCGCCGCCCGGGCGCTGGCGTAGTAGACCGCCGGGAGCTTCTCAGGCGAGACCAGCCGCTTCAACTCGAGGAAATCGAGACCGAACAACGCCAGCCCCACCAGCACCGTCACCGCCAGCACCCCATGGAGAACCGCAACGACACGGAGCAGTCGGCGATCGGCTCGGGCAGCGGCTGCGATCACCACCAGCACATCCACGAGGACCAATGAGGTCGTCCGCCCCAGCGCGAGCCCGAACGCCCCGAATCGCCAGTCGACCGATGACCACCGATAGGGAGCCAGCCCGGTGAGGAACTCCGAGGCCTGGTCGATCAGAACGAGGGCCGCCGAGGCGTAGAGGACGCCGAAGGGAAAGGCGGGCTTGGCGTAGGGGGGGCTGGTCTGCTGCATGGTCGCCTGCTCAGGGTTTGCAATTGGCCTCAATTGTATCATCCTTTTTCGATGAAACGTGGACACCTGATGGTTTGCTCGGCCCGACTTCGCCTCGCCGCCGCGCTGGCGCTGGCCCTTGGCTGTGGTCACGAGGAGCCGCCGCCCCCAAGGGTCGCCGACCGGGTTTCGATCCTGCAAGGCGACAACCAGACCGCGCCGGCCGGGGCAACGTTGACAGCCCCGATCACGTTCCAGGCCGGGGATAAGCAGGGCCCGCTGGCCGGCGTGGTTGTCACGTTCACCCTGGCCGACCAGTCCGGTTTTGTGTCGGCTTCCGCCGACACCAGCGACGCCAATGGCCAGGTCGCCGTGCTCTGGACCGTCGGCGGACTTCTCGGCACCCAGCGCCTGACCGCCACGGCCGCTGGCGCCCCGGCCGCCACCGCCAACGCGACCGTCACGGTCGGCCTCCTCGCGCTGCTCTCGCCGGTGTCGAACCCGAACCAGTTTGTGGTCGTGAATCGGCAGGTCGCCAGCCCCCCCGCGATCAAGGCGACCGATGCGTTCGGCAACGCCATCGCCGGCCAACCGATCGAATTCAGCGACCCGACCAATCGCTCCACGGTGGTCGGCCCGAGCGCCGTGACCGACGCCCAGGGCCGCGCCGGGGTGACCTCATGGCGGATCGCCAATGAGCCGGGCCCGTATTCCATCGTCGCCCGGACCAGCCCGGGGCTCGCCGCGTCGTTCGTCGCATTCGGCATCCCGGCAGCCGTCTTCGCAGCCGCCGGCAACACCCAGTCGGTCAACGCCGGCACGGCGGCACCGGTGGCACCCGCCGTCGAGGCCCTCGACGACGCCGGCGCGCCACTGCCTAACGTGCCGGTGACGTTCGCGGTCACCGCCGGCGGCGGTCGCCTGCAGGGAGCGGCCCAAACCCGCACTGGCGCCGACGGCATCGCCCGGGCCGCCGGCTGGATCGTGGGTCCCGCCGCCGGACCAAACGAGTTGGCGGCCGACATCGCCGGACTCTCCACCGTGAAGTTCACGGCGACCGGCGTCAGCGCCGTTCCCGCCACCGCGGCCGCGACGACGCCCACCGCGCAGGCCGGCCTGGCCGGGAATTTCGGCGCCCAGCGCCCCGCCGTACGCCTCACCGACGCTCTGGGCCGGCCGGTGGCAGGTGCGCCGGTGACCTTCGCCATTACCCAGGGCAACGGCACGCTGAGCGGGGCGACGGAAACCACCGATTTCGACGGGAATGCGGCCGTCGGCTCATGGCGGTTCGGCGCAGGGCCGCAGGCGATGACGGCCACCTCCACCGCCCTGCCACCGGTGACGTTCACCGCCACCGCCCAGCCGATCCCGGCGTCTACTTACACGGTTGAGATCCGGTTCATCGGCCCGGCCCCGAGTCCGAGTCAGAAGGCGGCGTTCGACAGCGCGGCCGCTCGGTGGTCCCGCAGCGTCGTCGCGGATCTGGAGAATGTCGTGTTCGACGGGTCCGAGGATTTCAGCTTCTGCGGAGGACAGCCCCTCACCGAAACGATCGACGATCTGGTGATCTTCGCCAAGATCGACAAGATCGACGGACCGGGGAACATTCTCGGCCAGGCGGGCCCCTGCTATCTCCGGGACGCCAACCTGCTCCCGGTCGCCGGGTTCATGC
>JAYUZK010000244.1:0-4991 GCA_043751835.1 Gemmatimonadota bacterium
CGCCAACTACATGGAATGGGCGCTCGGCCGAAACGCCCGGCAGTTTGCCGACCTGCAGGAGCGGGGCGACACCGTCACCACGCTGCTCGGCGACAATTACGACGCCGACATCGCGATCAATCCCGAGGGCGAGTCGGCCCGCTACAAGGAGGCCCTGATGGGCCGGCTTCTCGGGGCGGTCCAGGCCGCCATGGACTCGGTCCGTCTCCCATTCGTCCTGGTTGTCATTCCCTCGCCAATCGACATCTGCGAGAACTACGACATCCGGGTCGATTCGACCCGCTATCCCGCTTACGACCGGCGCCGGCTCACCCGGGTCGTCGATTCCCTGGCGGCGCGTTGGAAAATCAGGACGGTGGACTTCTATCAGGCCTTTGGCACCGCCGGCGCGTGCTCACTCTACTTCCGACACGGCGACCTTCACTGGAATCCCACGGGGCAGCGGTTGGCCGCGAGGGTCCTCGCCGACAGCCTTGCCTCCTGGGGCATTCCCGAATGACCTACATCCTTGGTCTCTCCGCCTACTACCACGATAGCGCGGCCTGCCTCGTGCGGGATGGCGAGATCGTCGCCGCCGTGAGCGAAGAGCGGCTGACCCGCATCAAGGGGGACTCGGCCTTTCCGGCTCGATCGGTGGCCTACTGCCTCGACGCCGCCGGCATCGGCGTCAAGGATCTCGACTACGTCGGCTTCTACGACAAGCCCCTGCTCAAGTTCGAGCGCATTCTCGAGACCTACCTCTCGATCGCGCCCAGCGGATTCGGTCAGTTCCGAATGGCCGGTCCCCTCTGGATGAAGGAAAAGATCTTCACGGATCGGCTTCTCCGGGACGCGCTCGACTGGGACGGCCCGCTCCTCTACGCCGAACATCACGAGAGCCACGGAGCCAGCGCCTTCTACCCATCGCCGTTCGAGCAGGCCGCGATCCTGACGATCGACGGCGTGGGCGAGTGGGCGACCGCCTCGATGGGCATTGGCGAAGGCAATGACGTCCGGGTGCTCAGGGAAATGCGGTGGCCCGACTCACTGGGGCTCCTCTACTCGGCCTTCACCTACTACACCGGCTTCAAGGTCAACTCCGGGGAATACAAGGTGATGGGGCTCGCGCCCTACGGCGAGCCGAAGTTCGTCGACTTGATCTACCGGCACCTGATGGACCTTCGGGAAGACGGGTCGTTCCGCCTCGATCAGAAATATTTCAACTATCTGGGCGGACTGACCATGACCAGTCCGGCCTTCCACGACCTGTTCGGCGGACCGCCGCGGACGCCCGAGTCGAAGCTGACGCAGCGGGAGATGGACCTGGCCCGTTCAGTCCAGGCCGTTTGCGAAGAAGTGATGCTGCGGATGGCGCGCACCGCCCATGAGGAAACGGGTGCCAAGAACCTCTGCCTTGCGGGCGGCGTGGCCCTCAACTGCGTCGGCAACGGCCGGCTGCTCCGGGAAGGGCCCTTCGAGAAAGTCTGGATCCAGCCCGCCTCCGGCGACGCGGGGGGCGCCTTGGGCGTCGCGCAGCTGATCTGGCACCGCTACCTCGGCAAGCCTCGCTCCGTCGACGGCGTCCACGACACGATGAAGGGCTCGTATCTCGGACCGAGCTTCTCGCCGGAGGAGGTCGAGCGGGACCTGACCAAGCTCGGGGCGGTGTTCGAGCGGCTCGAGCCGGATGCGCTCGTGGGAGAGGCCGCCAGGATGCTGGCCGACGAGAAGATCGTCGGGTGGTTCGAGGGACGGATGGAGTTCGGGCCTCGCGCGCTGGGCGCACGAAGCATTCTGGGCGACCCGCGAAGCCCGAGGATGCAGGCGCAGATGAACATCAAGATCAAGTTCCGGGAGGGATTCCGTCCCTTCGCGCCCTCGGTGCTCCGGGAGCGGGCCTCTGAGTACTTCGAAATCGACGGTGAGTCGCCGTACATGCTGATTGTCGCCCCGGTCAAGCAGGAACGCTGCATCGAGATGACCGCGGAGCAGAAGGGCCGCTGGGGCATCGATCTGCTGAATGTCCCGAGATCCGATATCCCGGCGGTCACCCATATCGATTACTCAGCCCGGATCCAGACCGTCGACGCACAGACCAGCCCGCGATACCATGCCCTCATCAAGGCGTTTGACGGTCTGACCGGTTGCCCGGTCGTGGTCAACACCTCGTTCAACGTCCGGGGAGAGCCGATCGTCGGCACGCCGGAAGATGCCTACCGTTGTCTCATGCGAACCGATCTCGACGCGCTGGTGTGCTGGCCATTCCTGCTGCGGAAGGCCGACCAGCCCGAGTGGAAGGAGAGTGACCAGTGGAAGCAGGAATTCACGCTGGACTGACCCCCGCCGAAGGGCGCGGGTTCGGTCTCAAGGTCGGCGCGGCCTTTCTCGCCCTGGCCGGGATCTCCTACTGGCGGGGCCATTCGATCGCGCCGATGGTTCTCGGCGGGCTGGGCGGGCTGCTGTTCCTCGGCGGACTGGTCGTGCCGGGCCAACTCGGGGGCGTGTACCGAGGCTGGATGGGACTCGCGGGACTCATCTCCAAGGTTACCACCCCAATTTTTCTGGGGATCGTCTATTTTCTGGTCCTCACGCCGCTGGGATTGATCCGGCGGGCGTTCGGCAAACGCCCGATCGACCACGGGCTGGTCGAAGGCGGCTATTGGGTCCGGCGGACCGTCACCCGGCCGCCACAGCACATGGAACGGCAGTTCTAACTGAAGGGAGCGGAGGCGATGGCGCGTTCATCTGGTGGGATCCTCGGGGAAATCTGGGCCTTTCTCCGTGAGCGCAAGAAATTCTGGCTGCTGCCCCTGATCGTGGTCATGGTGCTGGTGGGCGCCCTTCTGGTCTTTGCCCAGGGCTCGGTTCTGGCCCCGTTCATTTACACGATCTTCTAGGCGCCGAACCCAAGGCGCCGGCCGCCACGATACGCCTTGACCCCGTCGCTGACGCTGTGGACGAGCAGCAGGGCATCCGGCCTGCCGTAGGTTTTCATCAGGTCGAGCATCGTCGGCTCTTCGCCGTCCCATGGATAGCCGAAGACAACATCGAAGTCATCAAGGGAGCGACCCAACTCGCGGTAGCCGGAGGGCCCATCGCCGAGGGTGCCGGTCCGCCCATCTCCGTCGAACGAGGGTGTTTGATATCCGGCGGGCAGGAAGCTTCCAGCGGCGAACCGGGCCCCCGACTCGAACCGGGCGGCCAGGTCGCGGGCCGTGGCCACGAGGCTCGAGTCGAGTTCGATGCCGCACGCCTCGAACCCGAGCATGTCTGCCATTACCGTGATCACGCCGGTGGCCGAGCCCCATTCGAGAAACCGGAGGCGGGGCGCTCGACGCGGCAGGAGGGCCGCCAGGACGACCTCGTAGTCCGCAGCCACGAACGGGTGGAAACGCTTCTCCCGGACCTCAACCGCGAACCGATCCCACAAGGCCCAGCCGTCGGCGCACAGGGCGGCAAGCCGAGCGTGGAGAGCGTCGTCGAGGACTGGCTGAAAAGTCGTTGGGCCCTCCGGTTCGAGAACACGATGAATCGCCTAACGAATCTAGCTGGTCACGCTTCCGCTGCCGAGCGCTCGCGAGGCGAGCCGCTCGAGCCACAGCTGGTGCCCATGGTACATCCGGCCCGGCATCAGCAGGTTGCCAAGCCGGCAGGCCCAGCCGAATTGGGTCTCCTCGGTCAGGACTCGGCAGCCGCCCTCGCTTGGCTCGATCAGCCAGGCGTGATACACGTCCACGCCGAGGCCGACCGCACTCCAGGCGATCCGTTTCCGGGGGGCGAACTCGTCGACCTGGGAGCGGAGGGAGACGCCGAAGGTCCGCCAGGTGAACCGGGCGTCGGCCGAGAGATCCTGGGCGGTGCCGTCGCCGATCCGGACCCGGCTCGCGTTCGGGTACCAGCTCGGCCAGTCAGCGGCGCGAATGAGGCAGGCCCATACCGCCTCCGGCAAGCCGGAGATGGATAGTTCGTTCCGGACGTGGACCGGGGCGCGTGCCGGGTCGAACCGCGCGGGCCATGTGATCGAGGCGGGTTCCATCATCATCCCCCAAGCTAAACGGCCACGAACTTCCGCACCCGCGGCCTTGGGGGTTAATTCAGGTGCCGCCCGTTCCAGGAGATCCATCATGCGTCGTCGTGACGTCATCACCCTGCTCGGCATGTCCGCCGACGCCTCGCTGCTTCAGCCGCTGTCGGCCACGGAGCGGGAAACGGTCGGCCGATCGATTCACGATGCCCTGATCCGGGACCCTGCCAAGCCGCCGTCACACGCCCCTGCCCTCTCGGCCACGGTCGCCCGGGTGGCCGATCTGGTGATGCCGCGGTCTGATACACCAGGCGCCCTCGACGTCCGGGTCCCCGAGTTTGTCGACCTGCTGATGACCAAGTGGTACTCCGCCGCCGAACGAGGCGATTTCGAAAAGGGCATGGCGGACTTCGAACGCCGGGCCGGGACGGGCGGCTTCGTGGCCCAGGCGGAAGCAGCCCAGATCTCCTTCCTCAAGACGCTGGACGGCAAGAAGGGCCCGAAGGGCTCCGCCGAAGTCTCGTTCGGCACCCTCAAGTGGCTCACCACCTACGGGTACTTCACATCGGAGCGGGTCCAGCGAGAGGTGCTCAAGACGGTGATCCTTCCCGGGCGGTTCGACGGTTGTGTGCCGGTCAGGCACTAGGGTGCCAGGCGATGACTCGTCAGGACGCTGGTGCTCGAGGCGAGCCGCAACATCGTCCCCGACCGCCAGGCCGACCGGGCAAATGACGCTCCGGCCGAACAGCGTGGTGGAAAGGGTGCTCGACGATCCCGCAACGCGCCGGGTAACCGGCGTTCCGGTGATCGACGCGGTGTCGATGCGGGAGGTAGACTTCCGCGCCCGGGTGGTGTTTCTCTGCGCCTCGACCCTCGAATCGACCCGGCGGCTGCTCAACTCGAGGACCCGGGACTTTCCCGCCGGACTCGCCAACTCGAGCGGCGAGCTGGGCCACAACCTGATGGACCACACCATGGGCCAGGGCGC
>JAYUZK010000245.1:0-6243 GCA_043751835.1 Gemmatimonadota bacterium
CCAAGCCTCATCTCGGCGATTCGGGCCCCGGTGGCACGGAGCAGTCCTGGTCTGGTCAGGTAATGATGGACGACCAGCGCCTTGGCGCAGTGAGCTGCCTTGGCCACTCGCTCGATCGACCAACCGTCGAGCCCCTTGTCACGGACCAAGCCGATCGAGGATTGGAGGATCGCCTCCAGGGCTGTCGGCTTTCTCATGATCAACAATACAACCGACCGACCGATCGGCCAATCATTGATCTTGACCGACCGGTCAGTCATTTAGTAAGGCCGAAACCTTTTGGAACGTCAGGCCGTAACCTAACCCATGACAAATCCGCCTCCGGCCCCGCTGCCCTCGGTGTTCTCGCCACTGGCGAAGTCGCTGCTCGATGCGTTCTCCGAGGGCGTTGTCGTGTTCGACTCGCAAGGCAAGGTGCTCTACGCCAACCAGCAGGCTCGCGACCTTGGCCTCGACATGACCCAGACGTCCCGTGAGCTGATGCCTCAACTTGCCGAGATTGGTGGCCGGCTCAAGCCTCTCCGGGTCGGCTCGATTGACCTCGGGGAAGCGATGTTCCTGCCCGGCAACGCCGGGCCGAAGACGCTCGCGGAACGGGAGAAAGAGGCAATTGTCCGCTGCCTCGATGCCAACGCCTGGAAACTGGCCGAAACGGCCAAGAGTCTCGGGATTAGTCGCACTACGCTCTGGCGCCGCCTCCGAGCCTACGGGCTCCACCGAGACGGCCGGAGCAAGTGGGCTCAAGCCTCCTAGGCTGGCGCTTTCGGCCGGTCAGTCTCCGACCTACCTTCCTGCCGACCATGCGTCGGCTTTTTCTTGGACTCGCCCTGGTGCCGCTGACCTGCCGGAAACCCACCCGGGTCGACGACGACCTACCCGGCACCATCGCGGTGACCTGGAACGGATCCGTCAACGGAAAATTCTCCGCGCCCGCGGTGGCATCCTGGTGCCGTTCCGACTCGCTCCTCGAAGTCCTCGCCACCCGCCACGACACCGGGGTCGGTTTCTCGGTGCTGGTGCAGGATTCGATCAGAATCACCCAGTATCCGGTCGTCTCGGCGGCGGTCCTGGCCAACTGGCGGCCCCTCGGCTACGCCGCGCTCCGGGTGGCCACCGACACCTCACTCCGCGGGTATGAGGCGACGTCGGGCTTGGTCCATCTCACGACCCTCGCGGACAGTGCGGTCAGCGGCACACTGGACCTCCGGCTAAAGCTGACTGATGGGGCCGACACGTTGAGAATCGGAGGCAAATTCACCCTGATTCGGATCAGTCCCGCGCAGGGCCGGTGCGGGCGGCTCTCCAAGGTTGCGTCCGGACGCCCGGTACTGAAATGACCGAGTCCACCTATTTCCGGAAGGGCTTCGGCCTGAGAGGGGAAATCGAAGGGATCCTCGCCGCCGACTACCACAGCGCCCTGATCGAACGGTTCAAGGCCAACGGCTACCGGCTCGAGGCCGGTTCCCTCGTCTTCCGCCTGGCCCGGGAATTCGGTTTCTGCTACGGCGTCGACCGTGCGGTCGAATACGCCTACGAGACGCGCACCAAGTTTCCCGATCGCGAACTGGTTCTGGTGGGCGAGATCATTCACAACCCGCACGTCAATCAGAAGCTTCGGGCGATGGGGATCCGGTTTCTGAATCGCGATATCGAAGGCCGGTTCGATTTCTCGTCCCTCACCGCCGATCACGTCGTGATCCTGCCGGCCTTCGGCGTGACCGTGCACGACTTCGCCAGTCTTCGGACGAAGGGGTGCGTCCTCGTGGACACCACCTGCGGGTCCGTGCTCAACGTCTGGAAACGGGTCGAGAGCTATGCCCGGGACGGCTTCACGGCCGTGATCCACGGCAAGTACGCCCACGAGGAGACCAAGGCGACCGCCAGCCAGGTCAACAAGTACCCCGGGGGCCGCTACCTGATCGTCTTCGACATGGCGGAGGCGCGGGAGGTCTGCCATTTCATCGAGACGGACGGCGACTCGGATGCGCTCCGTCGCCGGTTCACGAACCGGACCTCCGAACCGTTCGATTTCGGGGTGGACCTGATCCGGGTTGGGATTGCCAACCAGACCACGATGCTGTCGAGCGAGTCTCTCGCGATCGCCGAAGAGTTCCGGCAGACGATGATCCGGCGGTACGGTCTCAACCACGAGGCCGAGCACATTCGGAGCTTCGACACCATCTGTTCGGCGACGCAGGAGCGGCAGGACGCCGTCGTTCAATTGCTCGAGGATCCACCGGACCTGATGCTTGTGGTCGGCGGCTACAACTCCAGCAACACCTGTCATCTCGCGGCGCTGTGCCAGCGGCAGGGGGTCCGGACGCTCCATATCGAGGACGCCGACTGCATTGACCCCGCCACCGGCACGATCCGGCATCAACCGGTCGGATCGAAGGAGGAAACAACCACGTCGGACTGGATTGGCGAGAGCCGAACCATCGGGCTCACCGCTGGCGCCTCGACCCCCAACAACAAGATCGGCCAGACCGTGGTCCGGGTCGCGCTCACCAAGGGAATCGACCCGGCGATCCTGCTTCGGTGATTACTCGGTACAATCGTCGCCCTGCTATGTCGATCCGTGAACTGCTCGAAAGCCTTCCATTCGTCGCGACCCGCCGGCTCAACGGTCGGGACGGCTTCTTCACCGCTGGCAGGATGTTCGCCCTGCTGAGCGAGACCGCGTTGCTCCTTCGTCTGCCCGTGCCGACGACCGAGGCGCTGTTGGAGGCTGATCGGGTGCAGTCGCCGGCGGGCCCGAACCCTCGCCTAGCTCCATTCCGCCAGCATCCGCGCCACCGACGCGATGGTGAGCGGCGCGCTCCCCTCGGCCCGGTTGTTCACCAGCAGGTAGGCGGGAATCCTTAGCTCGGCCGAGGTGCGGGCGAGCCGTACCAGATCCGCGCGCAGTCTGGGGTTCTTTTCCTGAATCCGGTCATAGGGCGCAAATCGATCGACCGCATCCGAGTAACTCCGGCCCGGTTTGAGGAGGGCCCGTGCCACGAGGAACCGGGCGGTGAGGCAGCCGGGCCGATCGAGTTGTTCCCCGATTGCCGGCATCCGGGTCCACGAGTTGAACACATGAGCGGCGCCGTGTTCCCGGAGCACCGCGAAGTAGGCGGGGGAGAGGTAATCCTCGTTGCGGATTTCGATGGCGTATTCGCCCTCCGGGGGCAGTCTGCCGAGAAATCCATCGAGCAACTGAACGAACTGATCGGGCCCGATCCGCTCGTCCCGGCCAATCGCCTGGAACTCGAATACGAACGGCCCGGCGTGATCGACGAAATGGGCCCGGTACGGATTCCAAACATCGGAAATGAAAAGAGCGGCGTTGAGAAAGTCGGGATTCAGGGTCCCGGTCCGGCCCTGCTCGCGGGGGCTCGCGAAGGTCCGGACCGTGAGCCGTTCCCAGACCTTGCTGACGCACTTGAAACCGGGTGGCAGCGCCTTTGCCCAGCTCTCGAGCGTCTTCGGCGTAGGCGTTCCGTAGAAACTCGAGTCGATCCCCACGGTAGTGAACAGTGGGAACCGGGCGTACTCGGCGAGCATTCGCGCGCTGGCCCCCGTGGCCGGGTAGGGTTTCGCGTAGACGAGACCGGTCCACCCCGGGTAGGTCCAAGTCGAGGTTCCGAAGTGGACCAAGGGTGGGATGGCGTTCCGGAGCCGTTCAAGCTCTTCCGGAGCGGGGGGAAGGTCGCCGGGGTCGGTGGTCACATGGGTCAGGGACGGGACACGATCTTCGCTACCCGGCCCCCGGCCGTCAACACGTACAGCTCACCATCAGCGGTCTTCCCCGAAGGACGTGACCTGCCCACCCGGCGCGAAGCGCGGTCCACTCGGGCGGGTCCGCGGCCGCACCCCCGGTCAGGCGGAACATAACCGCCGGTGATCGAGCAGCCTTGCCCCCGGATCCACCGTCTCCCGTCCCGATGTAGAGCTTCCCATCCGGCCCGAACGCCACCATCCCGCCGTTGTGGTTCGCAAAGGGCTGCGTGACGGTGAGCACGTTCTGTTCGCTCGCCGGGTCGGCCCGGTCGGGATTAGCGCCGAGCAGGCCCTGCTCTCCACCCGTCGAGACCGTGTCGCGGAGGTCGAGGAACGGCGTTGCCACGACGGTCCCCTGCTTGACGATGGAGATGGTTCCGCGCTTCTCGACCACGAAGAGGCGGCTCTTGTCTCCCGGAGGGCTCGTGAGAAACACCGGAAAGTCGAACGTTCCGACGTCCTTGAGGCCCAGTCCGCTTCCGGGGGGTGGGGGCGGCTGCTGACTACTGCCGTTGGTGCAGCCGCCGAGCCATCCGGCAATCATGAGGACCGCAGGGACGCGCATTGGCCAGCACCGTTCGTCATGGGTCTCATTACGTTACCATGATGCGAGCCATTGTGTATCGTGGGGCGGGTGGCGTCGAGGTCATCGACCTCGCCCAGGTTCCGGCTCCGGAAGCCGGGCCGGACCAGGTTGGGGTCCGGGTGAGGGCCGCGGGTCTCAATCGAGCGGACATCATTCAACGGCGGGGAGGGTATCCGGCCCCGCCCGGATGGCCTCGCGACGTTCCCGGTCTTGAGTATGCCGGTGTGGTCGAAGCCGTTGGCGCCGATGTCAAGAACGTCCGGGCCGGCGACCGGGTGATGGGCCTCGTGGGCGGGGGCGCGCAAGCCGAGTATCTCGTCACCCACCATCGAGAAGTCATTCCCGTGCCCGAGGCGCTGTCGTTCGAGCAGGCGGCGGCAATTCCGGAAGCGTTCCTCACCGCCTACGACGCACTGGTGATCCGGGGCCGGCTCCGCGCCGGCGAGCGGGTGCTGGTCCATGCGGTCGGGAGCGGCGTGAGCACGGCGGCCGTGCAGTTGGCCCGGTGGCTTGGCGCCACCGTCGTCGGGACCTCCCGAACCCGTTCGAAGCTTGATCGGGCGATGACGTTAGGCATGGCGGAAGGGATCGACACCTCCGAGCGGGGCTTCGCGGCGCAACTGACCCGACCGGTGGACGTGATCCTCGATTTTTTCGGCGGCGGTGCGCTGGGTGAAAACCTCGAGTGCCTCAATCCCCGGGGCCGCCTGGTGGTCTTGGGTACGCTCCAGGGCGGGATGGCGGAGAAGGTCGATGTGAGCCGAATTCTCCGCGGCCGGCTCGAGGTCGTCGGCACGGTGATGCGGTCCCGGCCGCATGAGGAACGGGTGCCCTTGGTCGCGGAGTTCGTCGAGCGGGTGATGCCCGAATTCCGGGCTGGTCGCCTGGCCCCGATCATCGGGGTGACGTTCCCGATGACCGAATTGGCCGCTGCCCATGCGGCGATGGAGGGCAACGCGGTCTTCGGGAAGATCGTGCTCGCCTGGTAGCCGTTCCGAATCTGTTCAGCCGAAGGGCAAGGAGAGCGCGACCTCGGGTTCGGGCTGAGCGGAGCCCCGCGCGCCCGGTTCGCCGCGGTCGAGCGGCCGAATCGGGAACCCGTGAATCTGCTGCAGGGTACGAATTCTCCGATCGAGCGCGGTGAGGTAGTCTTGCCCGGCGCTGTGGCGCTGTCCGTACCGCCGGTGATACCGGGCGACGAGATCGGGGAACTCGCGAGCGAGGACCGGAAGGAAACCGGAACGCGCCACCGGGTTGAGTCTGAGCGCAAACCCATCCGCGTGTCGGGCCCCGGCCTCCCGGCCGGCCGCCATCAAGCTGCCTAACGAACCCCACCCATCGGTCAACCCCGGCACGATCGGGGCGATGATCAATCCCACATTGACCCCCGCCTCGGCCAGCGCCCTCACGGCCCGGAGCCGGGCATGGGGGAGCGGGGTCTTCGGTTCGAGCCGGCGGATCAGACCAGGGTCGAGGGAGATCAGCGAGATCTGAACCGAGAGCCGGTGCCGCTCGCCAAGTTGTTTGAGGAGCCCGGCGTCCCTGGCCACCAGTGGTGACTTGGTGATGATCCCGATCGAGAGTCCCCGGAAGCCAAGCAAGGCCTCGAGAATCGATCGGGTCACTCCAAACCGGCGTTCGGCCGGCTGGTAGGGGTCGGTGGCCGACCCGATCAGGATCTTCCGCCGCCCAATCTTGGCTGGATCGAGCGTTTGGCGGAGGACGAGGCCAGCGTCCTGCTTGACGTAGATCTCTCGTTCAAACTGCTCGCGCGGCGGCCGCCCGGATTGGGTTCGCCCATGCCGCTCGGCCGTCCATTCATGGGTGGCGCGGGCGTAGCAGTAGGAGCAACCGAACTCGCAGCCGACGTACGGGTTGATGGTCCAGAAATCCAT
>JAYUZK010000246.1:0-3352 GCA_043751835.1 Gemmatimonadota bacterium
GTCGGGGTGTTCATCTCGACCAACACCGACCAGGGCTCGGCCATCAGTTTCCAGGCGTTTCTGATCGCGTTCCTCGACCACTACTACCCCGAGCAGGTCGCGGTGATCAAGCCCACCGAGGGCGCAAAGCTGGGTGCCAGGCGATACGCCGGTGAGTATCTGTTCAATCGGATGAGCTTCACCACGTATCAGAAGGCGCTGGGCCTGGCCGGAGCGATACCGGTCAAAGCCAACGACGATGGGTCGCTGCTGGTGCAAACGCCATTTGGAGGCATGCGCTTGGTGTCGGTGGATTCGCTCCTATTCCGCGACGTCAACAGCGGGTCGCTGGTCGCCTTCCGAGCCGACGAGCGGGGCAATATCACCCATGGGTTCCTCGACGCGGCGCCGATGATGGTGCTGGACAAGGTCTCGGCGTCCCAATCGCCGAGCCTGCACCGCAATATCCTGATTCTCGGACTGGTGACGTTTTTCGGCCTCCTCCTGACGGCCGCCATCCGGTTCTTCATTCGGAACACGCCAGGCCGGCCGACGGTGCCGGGCCCGATCGCGGCGGGCCGCCGGGCGCTGGTGGGGGCCGGCCTGATGCTGCTGGTCTTCATCGGGGCGTTGGCCTTTCTTGTCTCGAACCCAGCGGCGCTGTTCGGGGACACGCCGACGTCCCTCAAGATCGCCCTCGTGTTTCCGGTGCTCGCGCTGGGATTGTCGCTGATCGCCGCATGGATCGGCATCGGGCAATGGCGGACCTCGGCGGGCTCCATCTGGATGCGGCTCCGCCACTCCGGTGCGATCGTCATTGCCCTGACGTTTTTCTGGACTCTCTACACTTGGAATCTTCTCGGCTGGCGGATGTAACGCTTCTGTCCTCTCGATCCTCCGGGGGGCGAGCCGCGGCTCGCCCCCCGGTGTTTTCCGGCCCGCCGCTTGCCCCTCCATGTGGGAGACGGAAGCCTTTTCCCTGATTGGCGCCACAGCAGGCCGGCCAGCCTCGGAATCCGGTACCGTTTGCCGGTCGGAGCTTCAGTTTTGCCTTATCCGGCCGACAATCGTAGGCGGGAACCTGATCCGGGGGAGAACCCCCGCGAGACTCAAGAAGGAGTCGAACCATGGTGACGGGAATGGCGCATCAGCGGGTGAACTGGTGCAACAAGTCGATCGACTGGACGGCGGTGCCCGTCGAGGATGATCCGTTCGAACGGCCTCGGAATGTGATGTGGAGCTACCGTCTGGGCGGGCTCACGTTCTACGGTTTCCCGTTCGATCCGGCTGAAACGGATACGACGACCCGGATGCGGGCGCTCAACTGGCTCAATCGCCACCATCTCATTGTCCGGCGCCAGCACCTCGCCACCGACCTGCCGGCCTCGATGCGCTAACCGACGGGCCCGACTATTTTCCGGCCGGTTGACCCGACTACCTGTCTACTATTCGAGGCTCTCCTATGGCGGTCATCTGGTTGGACGGCGTCTGGGGCGACAAGCACTCCGCCAAAATCTCCGTCTACGATCACGGTCTCCTCTACGGCGATGGGGTATTCGAAGGGATTCGAGCCTACCAGGGTCGGGTCTTCCGACTCAGCGGTCACCTCGACCGGCTCTATGACTCCGCCCGGGCCATCGCCCTCGAAATCCCGATCCCGAAGGACCGGATGGGATCGTTGATCGAGGAAGGCGTCGCCAAGTCGGGCCTGGCGGAAGCCTACGTTCGTCCCTTGGTGACGCGTGGAATCGGGGACATGGGTATCGATCCGCGGAAGTGTCCGACGCCCACCGTGTGCATCATCGTCGACTCGATCAAGATGTGGGCGCCGGACCGGTACGAGAAGGGTCTCGCGCTGGTCACGGCCGGTACTCCGATTCCACATCGGGAAGCCCTCTGCCCCCGGATCAAGTCGCTCAATTACCTCCCCCATGCCCTGGCCAAGATCGAGGCCAATACCGCCGGCGCTGACGATGCGGTCATGCTGGACGCATCGGGGCATGTCTGTGAGGCGACGGGCATGAATATCTGGATGGTGAAGAACGGGGTTCTGAAGACGCCGCCCGCCTATGCCGGGATACTCGTTGGCGTCACCCGCGGGGTGATCTTCGAACTGGCGGCGGCTGCCGGCATCGAGGCCCGGGAAGAAATGCTCAACCGGTACGACCTCTATACGGCCGATGAGATGTTCCTGTGCGGCACCGGGGCCGAACTGGCTCCGGTGCGCCAGTTCGACGGCCGACCGATTGGGACCGGGAAACCGGGCCCGGTCACCCGGGACCTGATGCGCCGCTTCCGGGCCCTGACCCGAGGCGACTGAGCGCGCCGATCAATCCGTCTTATATTCCGCTACCCTCTGCGAGCGGAGTCGTCGTGGCTTGGCGGACACTTGAAGTCGGCGACGAGAAGTGGAACGTGTCGGTAGCGGCGGAACGGGCGGCCCATTCCGATCAGTGGGGCCTGGTCCTGTCGTTCCGTTCCGGTGGAGCTTCCCCCAGGCGGTTCTGGGCCACGACTCCGATGCAGTGCACCTCGAAGGCGAGCGTCTATTCGCTTGCCGAAAAGCTCTCCGACCGGGAACTCATTGACATGCTGAACGATCACCTGGCCAAGCGCTGAACCCGATGACGCAGATTTCCGTCCAGGACCTTCGCCGGGTTGCGGCTTCGCTCCAACAGCTGCGAGGCCACCAGATCGCGGACTGCGTACTGCGTTCTGACCTGCGCCAGCTCAAGATCGAGCTGGCGGACGGACGGATTGTCGTCATCGCGCTCGAACTCGACGAGGGCGGTCGCCAGCACCACCTCACGGTCGATGTAGCGACACCTCTGGACGAGTTCTCCCGTCAGCTCGAGGTGGGGCTCGATTCCCGGGTCGAGTAAAGTGACCGACCTCCGGGGGCGGCTTCGGTTCGATGGCTTCCACCTCCAGCGCCTGCCGAGCGGGGAATGCCGCGCCAGTGTCGTGCTTGCCTGGCCGGATCAACGGCCCTTCGTGGGCGAAGCAACCGGGCTTGCCTCCCAAGCCGGTGAAATGCGGTGCGCCGCTCAGGCGTGTCTGGCGGCGATCGCGCTGGCCTATCCCGAGACCGCGTTCGAGTTGGTCGGGGTAAAGGCCGTCCGGGCCTTCGACGCCACGGTCGTCATTGCCTCCCTGGCCACCCAGGGTCGGCTTGATGGGCCGCGAATCGTCGGTTCGTCCCTCGTTCAGGACGATGCGCCTCGCGGGGCTGCCCTTGCAGTTCTCAATGCGTCCAACCGCCTCCTGACCGGCGCCGTCGGCCCCGCCAGATAGTTGCATCCTGAAGCCGAGCAACCGTTTGCGTCGTTCGGACATCCTGACGACGGGTTTCGGCCCGTTGCTTGACGGAGAT
>JAYUZK010000247.1:0-6523 GCA_043751835.1 Gemmatimonadota bacterium
CCGAACCAGCCAGTACGTCTTCATCTCCACCCTCTCGGTCTACGACAAGTGGGACGTCCCGACCATGGACGAGCACGCCAAACTCGCCACCATGCCGGATCCGACCAATGAGGGCATGCAGTACTACGGGGCGATGAAGGCCCTGGCCGAGCAGGAGGCTGAGAAGTGGTATCCGGGCAAGGTCACGGTGATCCGGCCCGGGCTGATCGTGGGCCCGGGCGACGAAACCGACCGCTTCACCTACTGGCCGGTCCGGATCGCGCGGGGTGGCGAGATCCTGGCCCCGGGATCGCCCACGGACGCCGCCCAGATCATCGACGCGCGCGACCTGGCCGAGTGGACGATCCGGATGTGCGAAAGCCGGAGCTACGGGACCTACAATGCTACCGGACCGCGCTCGGCGCTCAATGTCGCCGAGCTGCTCGGGGGCGTCCGGGCGGCCATGCCCGGGAGCCTCGATATCCGCTTCACCTGGACCGACGCCAAGTTCCTCGAGGAGCAGAAGGTCCGCCCCTGGGCCGATCTCCCGGTCTGGATCCCGCCGGCCGGAGATTTTCTCTACTGGGGCAAGGCGAACATCGAGAAGGCGGTGGCCGCCGGTCTCACGTTCCGGCCGCTGGCCGTCACGGCCTCCGAGACGCTCGAGTGGCACCGGACCCGGCCGGCGGAACAACAGGCCAAGCTGAAGTCCGGGCTCACCGCGGAGCGCGAGGCCGAGATTCTCAAGGCCTGGCATACGAGGCAGGGTTCCTGACGGTTGCCGCAGACGCTCGTCCGGTCGGACCCGGAGTCCGGCTGCTCCAACGGGTCGTGGACGTCAGGGCCGAGGAAGTACGAGCGACGTTGCTGGCCTGCGCGTACTTCTTCTGCCTGCTGGCATCCTGGTTCATCATGCGGCCGATCCGGGAACAGATGGGTGTGGCCGGCGGAACCCGGAACCTCCCGTGGCTCTACACCGGCACCCTGCTCGCTACCCTGCTGGTCCACCCGCCGTTCGCGGCCCTGGTGGCCAGGTTGCCACGGAGCCAGTTCATCACGCTGTCGAATCGTTTTTTCATCGCCAACATCCTGATTTTCTTCGCCCTGTTCACCACGCTACCCGAGGGACACCACATCTGGGTGGGTCGGGTGTTCTTCGTCTGGACCAGCGTGTTCAACCTGTTCGTCGTGTCGGTGTTCTGGGCTTTCATGGTGGATGTCTTCCGGACCGACCAGGCCAAGCGGCTGTTCGGCTTCATCGGCGTGGGCGGGACGCTGGGGGGCATCACCGGGGCGGCCGTGACGGCCGGCTTTGCCCATGTCGCGGGTCCGATCCCGCTGTTCCTCGTCTCCGCCCTGCTGCTGGAGCTTGGGGTCCAGTGTGTGCAACGACTCAACCGGGAAGCGACGCCGCCGGAGCGCCGTGACGCCAGCGACGCCGAGCCCCTGATCGGCGGTCGGACCCTGGCCGGCATCAGCCATGTCCTCAAGTCACCGTACCTGCTCAACATCTGCCTCTACATGCTGTTCTTCACCGTCGGCTCGACGATTCTCTACTTCCAGCAGGCCCATATCGCCGAGCGAGCCTTCCCCGACCGCGCCGCGCAGACCACGTTCTTTGCGCGCCTCGACCTGGCGGTCAACTCCCTGACGCTGGTGACTCAGCTCTTTCTGACCGGGCGGCTGATGAAGTGGCTTGGCGTGTCGGTCATGCTGGCGCTGTTGCCGACGCTGACGATCGCCGGGTTCCTTACCCTCGGCGTTGCCCCAACGCTCGCGGTCTTCGTCGTCTTCCAGGTGCTCCGCCGCTCCGGGGAGTATGCGGTCGCGCGGCCGGCCCGCGAGGTGCTCTACACGGTCCTGAACCGGGAAGACAAATACAAGGCCAAGCACTTCATCGACACCTTCATCTACCGGGGCGGCGACCAGGTGGGCGCCTGGAGCATGGCCGCCATGGCCGCGTTGGGCCTGGGCCTGGCCGGGACCGCGTTCGTGGCGGTTCCGCTGGCCGGGATCTGGCTGATGATTTCGATCTGGCTGGGCCGCCGCCAGGCCGCCCTCGCGGTCCGCTGACGCTCAGGGCGCCTTGAGTTCCAGCTCCACCATCACCGGCAGGTGGTCCGAGCCATAGTCCGGCAGCAGCCGGGCGGACTTGACCACCCAATGATCATCGGCCAGCACGTGATCGATCCGGATCCGGATCCATCCGTTCATTTTGCTATAGCCAAACCCGAAACCAGCCCGGTCGAAGCCGTCGGCAAGATCCCCCCAGTTGCGGCGAAAGATGGCGCTTTCGTCCGGCATATTGAAATCGCCGGCAATGAGGCGCGGACCCGGCCCGGCATCGACCCAGCGGCGGGCCAGCCGCGACTCGAGATCACGGAGAAACGTCTTGCCCTCGATCGCCTCGATGGCACCGTGTTTTCCGTGCATCAGGGCCTCGAACGGTCTTCGAGGCGTATCGAGGTGGAGATTGGTCAGGTCGAACTCGCCCCGTGGCCCCTGCAGCCGGTACCGCTTGACCCAGGCCGACCCGCCGGCGGCCTGGACGTCCTCGCGGGGAAGTGAGTCAGCGCTCACGATCGGAAACCGGGTGAGCAGGCAGGTATTCCCGACGTCACTCTGGTAGCCCGGGGCCCGACGGACTCCCATCCGGACATTCTCACCGCACTCCTGGATGGCGATGACGTCCGGGCGCCACGCGCTGATCAGTTCGGCCAGGCGGGGCGCGGCTGCGTTGCCCTCCATGTTGTAGGTGATGATCCGGACCCGCGAGCCGGGGTCCGAGCGGCCCCCGATGCGGCCAAGACCGAGCGACAGGTCCATGATCCCGAACAGCCCGATGGCCAGCGGCACGGCCACGATGACCACGGTACGGGGCCGCCACGCCAGCACCGCGAGCAGCAGCAGCGGGACCCCCGGCAAAACCCAGGGCCAGCGACCGATGAACAACAGGATCGTGGCCGGCCACCACTGATCGGCAAGGGTATGGAGGACGGTGGTGACCGCGACGAGGCCGAAACCCCAGATGATCGCCAGGCCCTCGACCGGATTGAGCTCAGCCAGCCGGCCGATCCGAAGCCGCGACCATGGGGCCCGGCCACCGAGCCACATCGTGAGCCTCCGGAGCCGCCACCGGTCCACGGGCCCCTTGCAGACCGGGCAGCCGGCCCGCCGCCAGAACCTCGATGGGTCGAGGGCGACCTGATGGTGGCCGGACCGGCAGGGGACGAGATAGCGCGACGGGTAAACGGATGTCACCCGCGCAATTTAGCCGGGCCGGTTCCCTCTTTCCGCCCTTGGCTCCACATTTGAGCATCCCCCATCCGACGAACCCGATGCGACCGATCTCCACCAGTTGCCTTCTTCTCAGCCTGATCGCCGCGCCGGCGGTCGCTCAGGTTCCCGCCCCGCTTGCGGACATGGTGCGCCGGGTCTTCGCCACGAACGAATTCGGCCCCCGGCAGCGGTTCGGGCCGGTGCAGTGGACCGAGGGGGGGGCGGCATACCTGACGGTGGAGCGCGGGAAGGAGGCGTCCGGCGGGGCCGACATCGTTCGGTATCAGACCGCGACCGGAGCGCGGACCGTATTCGTCCCCGCCGCCGACCTGGTGCCGGCCGGGCGGAAGGAGCCTCTGGGCCTCGAGGAATACTCCGTGTCGGCCGACGGGGGCCAGGTGCTGATCTTCACCAACTCCAAGCGGGTCTGGCGCCAGAATACCCGCGGCGATTACTGGCTCCTCGACCGCACGGCCAGGACGTTGAAGCAGCTCGGCGGGCCCGACGCGCCGCCCTCGAGCCTCATGTACGCCAAGCTCGCCCCCACCGGGGACCGGGTCGGTTATGTCCGCCAGGGCGAGATCTACGTCGAACGCCTGGCCGACGGCGCCATCACGAAGCTCACCTCGGGGGCCGATTCGCTTCACGTCAACGGGATGACGGATTGGGTCTACGAGGAGGAGTTCAGCCTTCGGGACGCGTTCCGCTGGTCGCCGGATGGGGCGCGGATCGCTTACTGGCGGTTCGACATGACCGGGGTCGGGACCTTCAAGCTGCTCAACACCACCGACTCACTCTATCCGTTTGTGACCCCAATCCAGTACCCCAAGGTCGGCACCAGCAATTCGGCCGTCACGGTGGGCGTGGTCTCCGCCTCAGGCGGCCGGACCACCTGGCTCGAGGTGCCGGATGATCCGCGCCAGAACTACATCCCTCGAATGGAATGGGCCGGGCCTGGCGATCTGGTGATCCAGCGAATGAACCGGCTCCAGAATACCAACCGGATCCTGATCGCCGACGTCCAGACGGGCCACGCCACGGTGGCTCTCACCGAGCGGGACGATGCCTGGGTGGACGTCGTGGATGACCTCACCTGGCTCGACCAGGGCAAGGCATTCCTCTGGCTCAGTGAACGCGACGGCTGGCGGCACATCTACCGGGTGAGCCGCGACGGCAGCAAGGTGGCGTTGGTGACCGCCGGGGCGTACGACGTGGTGAGCGTCGAATCCGTGGACGTCGCCCGGGGCCTGGTCTACTTCATCGCATCGCCGGACAACGCGACCCAGCGCTACCTCTATCGAACCCGCCTTGACGGCAAAGGGCCGGCCGAACGGGTGAGCCCCGCCGGCATGGCGGGAACCCACCGCTACGACATCTCGCCCGATGCCCGCTGGGCCCTCCACACCTGGTCCAGTGCCAACACACCGCCGACCACGGATCTGGTGGCGCTGCCGAAGCACACCTCCGTCCGTACCATGATCAACGACACGCTCAGGAACGCCGCGATTCAGGCCGTGCTGCCGAAGCCGCCCGTCGAGTTCTTGAAGGTGGACATCGAGGGGGGGACGGTCCTCGACGCCTGGATGATCAAGCCGCAGGACTTCGACTCGACCCGCCAGTATCCGATGCTGGTCTATGTCTACGGCGAGCCGGCCGGACAGACGGTCACCGATCAGTGGGGCGGCGGCTCGACCATCTGGTACCAGGCGATCGCCAATCAGGGGTACATCGTGGCCAGCGTGGACAACCACGGCACGCCGGCGCCGCGCGGCCGTGCCTGGCGAAAATCCGTCTATCAGCAGATCGGCATCATCTCGAGCCGCGAGCAGGCCGAGGCGGTGCGGACGCTCACCCGAACCAAGTCATATCTCGATCCGAACCGGGTGGCCATCTGGGGCTGGAGCGGCGGCGGGTCGAGCACGCTGCAGGCCATGTTCCGCTATCCGGATGTGTACCAGGTCGGCATGTCGGTGGCGCCGGTGCCCGACCAGCTCCTCTACGACACGATCTACCAGGAACGGTACATGGGGCTGCCGGACCTCAATCCCGACGCCTATCGCACGGCCTCGCCGATCAATGTCGCCGAGGGGCTGAAGGGCCGGCTGCTGCTCGTTCACGGGAGCGGCGACGACAACGTCCACTATCAGGGCACCGAGCGGATGGTCAACCGACTCGTCCAGCTCGGCAAGCCATTCGACTTCATGGCCTACCCCAACCGCACTCACTGCATCTGCGAAGGGTCCGGCACCACGCTGCACATATATTCCCTGCTGACCCGCTATCTGGTCGAGCACCTGCCGGCCGGCGGTCGCTCCCGAGTGAACCCCTAACGACTGGACGATCTCATGTCAGTGCAACTCGGCGACATCGCCCCCGACTTCACCGCCGACACCACCCACGGCGCGATCAGCTTTCACCAGTGGAAGGGTGACTCCTGGGCCGTGCTATTCTCCCACCCCAAGGATTTCACCCCGGTCTGCACCACGGAACTCGGCGCCGCCGCCAAGCTCAAACCCGAGTTCGACAAGCGGAACGTCAAGATCATCGGCCTCTCGGTCGATCCGGTTCCGTCGCATGTAAAATGGGAGGCTGACATCAAGGACGTCACCGGCCAGCAGGTCAATTTTCCGATGATCGGCGATGCCGACCGCAAGGTGTCCCTGCTCTATGGGATGATCCATCCCAATGCGTCGGAAACGATGACGGTGCGGTCGGTGTACGTGATCGGCCCCGACCACAAGGTCAAGCTGACCCTCACCTACCCCGCCAGCACGGGGCGGAACTTCGACGAGATCCTCCGGGTGATCGACTCGCTCCAGCTGACCGCCAAGTTCCAGGTGTCGACCCCGGCCGACTGGAAGGACGGTCAGGACGTGATCATCGTCCCGGCGGTATCGGACGATGAGGCCAGGACGAAGTTCCCGAAGGGGTTCGTCACCAAGAAGCCCTACCTCCGGGTCACCCCGCAGCCCAACCGGTAGGACGGCGCCTACTCCCTCGCGTAAACCCGCTCGCCGCCCCGCCAGGTGGCGAGCACCGTGATCCCGGCAAGGGCGTCGGCCGGCACCTGGCCGGGATCGCGATCGAGCACCACGAAATCAGCCGCCTTCCCCGGAGCGAGCGAGCCCAGGTCGCCGCCCCAGCCCGCCACCGCCGCGGCCTCCGTGATGTGGGCCCGGAGCCCTTCCTCAACCGACACCGCCTCCTGCGCCGCGATGGTCCGGCCGTCCGCCGTGTTCCGGGTGACCGCCGCCTGGATGCACCG
>JAYUZK010000248.1:0-9200 GCA_043751835.1 Gemmatimonadota bacterium
GTACACGACGTCGATCGGGAAATTGCCGATCGCCACCCGGACACGGCGCAGCATTCGCTCAAACTGCCGAAACCACGGACCGGACCCCGGACCGTACACATTGGTCGGGCGAACAATGGTGAAGGGCATTCTGCCCTCGCCCGCGAGCCGTCGCACGACGAACTCGCCCTCGAGTTTGGTCTTGCTATAGGCGTTGAGCCGATCGGTGTGCTCAGGCTCTGTTGTCTCGTCGATCCAGTGGTCGGGCCGAGGCGTCGCCGCGTAGACGGATATGGAGCTGAGGTAGACGAAGCGGCCGACGCCGGCGGTCAGTGCCGCCCGGACCAGATTTTCGGTTCCAACGACGTTCACCCGGTGGCTGGCAACCGGATCGCCCTTTGCCATCATCGCGGCGGCGTGATACACGATCTCGACGCCGTGCAGTAAGTCGGCGAGGGCCACGGGGTCGTCGAGATCGCCGATCGCGACCCGGCACCCGCTCTTCGCCCATGCCTCACTCTGAGCGCCGTGGGTCCGGAAGAGGGCGCTGATGCCGCCGTTCGGCACCAGCCGTTTGAGGAGTTCTCCTCCGATGAATCCGCTGCCGCCGGTCACGGCGGCTCGTGTCGTGACGCTCATTGAAAGATCCGGTCGGTGAAGTCGTTCGCGAAAACGTGGTCGGGATCGAGGCGGGCCCGGATTGCGGCGAAGCCGCCCAACCCCTGGTATTGCGCGCGCAAGTAGTCAAGCGGCAGCCCGATGTGCTTCCCCCAATGGCACCGAGCACCGAGCCCCATGAACAGTTGAGCCAACTCGTCTTCCAGGCGTGGGTCCTGGCGGAAAGACACGCTGAGCCAGAAGGTATCGCGGCCTTGGCACGGGCTGAGCGGAAAGTCGTCCCGTGCCGTCGTACGCAGGCCGATAGGATGCATGCAGAAGTCCCGATGACGGGTGGCAAATCGATCAAGGAGGAGGAGCGACTCGGCGGCCCGTATCAACGGAATCGCGTACTCGACTTCCGTCCAGCTGCTGCTCACCCTCCGGAGCAGGCCCAACCGGCGCCGCCCGTAATCAATAGGGCTGAGGATCTGACCGACGGGGCCGACCGTGGTACCAGCTCTCAGGTTGAATAGCGCGTCGGGGATGGCCAGGCGATTGGACATGGCGGCGAGCACGAAGGTGCCTACGCCCATCCGGATCCCGCGATGTCCCGCCGTTTGCGGCGCCGGTGACCGGTTCGCCGCGAAGGTCACGACCCGTCGCGCCGCCGGGAACCAGACAGCGCTGTAGAACTCGTTCTCGCGGCAGGCGACGTCATGGCCATTGACGTATTGGGCAAGCGAATGGACCCGGGTCTCGAGGGCAAGATGGAAGTGCGGAACACATGCCAGCGTCACGGTCGAAGTGACACCAAGCATCCCGAGCGAGACCGCAGCCTCATTGAAGCCCTGACTTCCGCGATCGAGTTCAATAGGGTGGCCATCCGCGGTGATGAGTCGGATGGCCAGAATCGAGGTGGAGGAAATGCCGTGGACCGATGAGCCGCCATGGGTCCCGTTGGCAACGGCCCCACCGATCGTACCCCCGGCCCATTCACCATGGGTGGGAATGGCGAGCCCGTGGAGCAACAAGACCTCATTCAGCCTGCCGATGGTGACCCCAGCCTGGGCGACGACGTGGTGGTCGCCGACAGGTCGCACTTCATCATAGCGATCGAGGCGAAGAGCCGCACCCGGCGCGAGGAGCGAGCCGTTCTTCGAACCTAGGGAACCGAGGGCGCGAAGGCTCCGCGTCCGCCCGGATCGGGCCTGGACGGCGGCAATGATATCGCCCTCCGACCCGATTGGTATCGCATGCCTGCTAGACATCGGCATCGTGGCCATCAGAAAAGCTCCCGTTGCCGCGGCGAGGTGGGTTCGGTGACGCACCCGGCTGACGCGCCGTGGCGCCCGCCGGCATCTACGTGTCGCAGTATCGCCGTGGGGCGTGACCCGGCCGTGACCCACGGGCGGGGAGGGGGTGATCAGGAGGCCCGTTGTCCCGTGTCCGGGGTTAAGATCCCGACGGTATGGTGGAACGAACCCCCGTCCTGATCGTCGGCGCCGGCCCGATCGGCCTCACGCTCGCCATGGACCTGGCCTCGCGCGGGGTCGAGTCCACGGTGCTCGAACTCCGCCACGATGGCGAGCCTCCGAGCGTCAAGTCGAACCACGTCTCGGCCCGTTCGATGGAGATCTTCCGCCGGCTCGGTGTCGCCGCCGCGGTGCGGACGGCCGGGCTGCCGGACGACTACCCGCACGACGTGGCCTACCGCACCAGCGCCACCGGCATCGAGCTCACCCGGATCCTGATTCCGAGCCGCACGGGCCGGAAACGAGGCGACCCGGGGCCGGACACCCAGTGGCCCACGCCCGAGCCACCGCACCGGATCAACCAGATCTATCTCGAGCCGATTCTGGTTACCCACGCTGCGGCGATGCCGGGGGTGCGGCTGGTGAACCGGATCGAGGTGACGGGATTCGCACAGACCGATGACCGCGTGAGCATCGAGGCTCGCGAACTCGGCACCGGCGCCACTCGGAACTTTGCCGCGTCCTATTTGGTAGGGTGCGACGGTGGCCGGTCGTTGGTGCGGAAGGGGATCGGATCCATTCTGGTGGGCGATGCGGTGGTCCAACGGGTCCAGTCGACCTATATCCGCGCGCCGGGGTTGTTGAGCCGGTTCCGGCACCCGCCGGCCTGGGCCACCTTTTCGCTGAACCCCCGCCGTTCGGGCAACGTCTACGCGATCGACGGCCGGGAACGCTGGCTGGTCCACAACTATCTGAACGACACCGAGCCGGATTTCGAATCGGTGGATCGGGACCGCTCAATCCGCGACATCCTGGGCGTGGACGACGCGTTCGAGTACGAGATCCTGAGCCGGGAAGACTGGTTTGGCCGGCGGCTGGTGGCGGACCGGTTCCGCGACCGTCGCGTGTTCATCTGCGGGGACGCGGCGCACCTCTGGGTGCCGTACGGGGGGTACGGAATGAACGCGGGCATCGCCGATGCCGCGGATCTGGCGTGGCTGCTCGCGGCCCGGCTCCACGGCTGGGGCGGCGACCACATTCTCGACGCCTACGCCGCCGAGCGGATGCCGATCACCGAGCAGGTATCGCGCTTCGCGATGAATCACGCTCACGCCATGGCCAAAGAACGGGGCGCGGTGCCCGCCAACATCGAGATGGAAGGCCCCGAGGGTGACGCGATCCGCGCGGCGGTCGGCCGGCGCGCGTATGATCTGAACGTACAACAGTACAGCTGCGCCGGACTCAATTTCGGGTACTTCTACGATCGCTCGCCACTGATCGTCTACGACGGCGAGACGGCGCCGGGCTATCAGATGGGGAGCTTCACGGCCTCCACCGTGCCCGGGTGCCGCACCCCCTGGATGAAACTGCCCGAAGGACGCTCGTTGTACGACGCCATGGGACCGGACTACGCGCTGCTCCGCTTCGATCCGGCTATCGAGGTCTCGCCCTTGGTCGAGGCGGCGCGCCTTCGCGGCGTGCCCATGCGACTGCTGGACATCGACCTCACGTCGCGACCCGGGGCCTATCGCCACGCGCTGCTGCTCTCCCGCCCGGACCAGCACGTGGCCTGGCGGGGCGATGCGCTGCCGGAGGAGCCATTGCGTTTGATCGATCGGATTCGGGGTGCGCTACCACTCGCGGGGAGCACGGCATGAACGAATACCGGCACTTCCATGCCGATGGCCGGTGGCTTCCGGCAACCGGCACTACCGAGCTGACGCAATCGAGCCCGGTCACTGAACAGCCGATCAGCCGACTCACCGCATGCAGCGGCACCGACGTCGACCGCGCGGTGAGCGCGGCGCACGAGGCAGCGCCGGGGTGGGCCGCGAGCACCCTGGGGGACCGGCGCCAAGCTTTGCTCCGGCTGCACGCGGCCCTGGCTCGGCGCACAGACGCCTTCGTCAAGACGCTGGCGTTCGAACTCGGTGTCCCGGTGTGGGTCGGCCGGTCGATGCAGGTCCCGATGCCCCTCGGCAACCTGGAGGCGATGATCGAGGGGCTGGACCAGATCGTCTGGGAAGAGCGAATCCGAACCTCGCGGGTGGTCCGCGAGCCGGTGGGGATCATCGCGGCGATCACCCCCTGGAATTTTCCGCTCCACCAAATCGTCGCCAAGATCGGCGGGGCGATCGGCGCCGGCTGCGCCACGGTGCTCAAGCCCAGCGAACTGGCGCCGGGGGTGGCCACGCTTTTCATCGAGGCGATCGCGGAGACCGAACTGCCGCCGGGCGTGGTCAACATGGTGTGGGGCGACGCCGAGGTCGGCGAGCGGCTGGTGGCGCACCCGGGGATCGACCTGATCAGCTTCACCGGGTCGACCGACGTCGGGAGACGGGTGCTCACCAGCGCCGCCGCGACGCTGAAACGCACGGTGCTGGAGTTGGGCGGCAAGTCCGCGGCGCTGGTGCTCGACGACGCCGATCTTGACGCCGTCATCCCGGCCGTGCTCCGGCGCAGCCTGGTCAACTCGGGCCAGACCTGCGTTGCCCACTCCCGCCTGGTGGTGCCACGCGGGCGGGAGGCCGAGGTGCTGGAACGGATCGTCGCGGCCCTGCCCGAGTGGCCGCTCGGCATGCCGGAGGCGGCCGACACGAGACTTGGACCGGTGGCCACCGAGCGTCAGTTCAGGCGCGTCAACCAGCATATCGAGGCCTCCCGGGATGCCGGCGCCACGTTGATCAGCGGCGGGTCCGGCCGCGCGGCGGGATTTGCGCGGGGGTGGTTCATCGCCCCTACGGTATTCGCCGAAGTGACGCCACGGATGGCGCTCGCCCAGGAAGAGGTATTCGGACCGGTGTTGGCGGTGATGCCCTATGGCAACGAGGCGGAGGGAATCGCCATCGCCAACTCGACGCCGTTCGGTCTCTCCGGTGGCGTCTGGGCGGCTGATCCGGCGCGGGCGGCCACCGTGGCGCGTCAGATTCGCGCCGGCCAGGTGATCGTGAACGGCGCCCTGTCCAATCCGGCGGCGCCGTTCGGCGGGTTCGGGGCG
Organism: Gemmatimonadota bacterium; assembly: GCA_043751835.1. Taxonomy (GTDB): domain Bacteria; phylum Gemmatimonadota; class Gemmatimonadetes; order Gemmatimonadales; family GWC2-71-9; genus SHZU01. Next base: position 5,050 of record JAYUZK010000248.1, read on the forward strand.
TCGGGATTCGGGCGAGAGAACGGACGGTTCGGCATCGAGGCCTTCCTCGAACTCAAGTCGATTCACGGCGGCATCGGGTGAGCGCCGGCAGCAACTGGCGCGGGGTCGTCGCCTCCACCATCGGGAACGTGCTGGAGTGGTACGACTTCGTCCTGTTCGGCTTCCTCTCGATCATCATCGCCAAGCAATACTTCCCGGGCGACAGTCCCTACGCGGCCATGCTGTTGACCACCGCCACCTTCGGCGCGGGCTTCGTGGTCCGGCCGCTGGGCGGTGTGCTGCTCGGCATGTACGCGGATCGCCACGGCCGGAAGGCGGGCTTGAGCCTGGTCATCCTGATGATGACCGTGGCCGCCGCGATCATCGCGCTCACGCCGAGCTACCGGCAGATCGGAATCGGGGCGCCGGTGCTGGTGCTGGTGGCGCGGCTGCTCCAGGGCATTTCCGCCGGCGGCGAATTCGGCACGGCGACGTCGATGCTGGTCGAGTACGCGCCCACGGGACGGAGCACGTTCTACGGCAGCTGGCAGATGTTCGCCCAGGCGGCGGGGGCGCTGCTGGCGATCGCGATGGGCGCCATGCTCTCCACCGTCTTCACGCCCGAGGCGCGCGACTCGTGGGCGTGGCGGATTCCGTTCCTGTTCGGGCTGTTGATCGGGCCGGTCGGCTTCTACATCCGGCGCCGGATGCCCGAAACCGACGCGTTCGAGAAACTCGGCCGGCCGCCGCGGGTGCCGCTCGGCCGCGTCTTCGCCGACTATCCGCGGGAGCTGTTCATCGCGACCTGCTTGAGTTCGGCGATCAACGTGATGTCCTATGTGATCATCACCTTTCTGCCGATCTACGCGGTCCAGAGTCTGGGGCTCCCGCTCGGCCTTCCGTTCACCGTGCTGCTGGCGTCGGTGCTCTTTCGGCTGGCCCTGGTGCCGCTGTTCGGGATCCTGGGCGACCGGATCGGGCAGCGGACGGTGATGGGGATTGGCCTGCTGGGATTCCTGCTGTCGGTCTATCCGGGGTACTGGTGGATCACCCACGCGCCGTCGATGACGTCGGTGATGACGGTGGAGCTGATCTTCGCGATCCTGATGGCCGCCACCAGCAGTCCGATTCCCGCGGCCTCCGCGGATCTGTTCCCCACGGAGGTGCGCGCCACCGGGCTCGCGATCTCCTACAACATCGGGGCGTCGGTGTTCGGCGGATTGTCGCCGTTCATCCTGACCTGGCTCCTGCACACCACTGGGGACAAGTTGATGCCGGCGCACTACTCGGCGGTGTTTTTCGGGCTGGGGTTGGTCGGCGTGTTGATGCTCCGGCCGCAGTCTGGAGCGACCGGCGGGTCAGGAGTCGAGCACCTCGGCGAAGAACTTGGGTAGGTCAATCTCCAGCGCGGTCCCGGCGCCAGCGCCAGGACGTCTTCGCGGGTCCACCGCCGAGCCAGTGCGGGCATGGCCATAGGTTAGTCTCCTTGTTGGCGACGGGGCAAGTCATGCCCCAACATCGCATAGACAGCAGGGATACGAGCGCGACGATTCCGAAGTAGGTTACGGTGGCCACGGCGAGGCGGGACGATGAAGAGCAAGTCGAGCACCGACATGCAGGACCATGCCCAATCCCTCGGCGAGGAAATCGCCAACAGCATCAGCCACGGCACCGGCTTCCTTGCCGCGCTGATCGCCTTGCCGGTGCTCGTGATGGCCGCGGCCCGGCACGGCGCCGCGGCCATCGTGGGTGCCGTGATCTTCGGCACGACCGTGGTCCTCCTCTACTTCACCTCCACCCTCTACCACGCCCTCGCGCCGAACCGAGCCAAGCGCGTCTTCCAGATCCTCGATCACGGCGCGATCTACCTCCTCATCGCCGGGACCTACACCCCGTTCACCCTCGGCGTCCTCCGGGGACCCTGGGGGTGGACGCTCTTCGGGCTGATCTGGGCTCTCGCCGTGGCCGGCGTGGTCCTCAAGTCGGTTGGTGGCGTTCGCCACCCGCGGCTCTCGACCGGGTTGTACGTGGGAATGGGCTGGTTGATTCTGATCGCGGCCAGGCCGTTGTGGCTGGCCATGCCGGCGTGGGGTCTCTTCTGGCTCGCCGCGGGCGGAGTGGCGTACACAGCCGGGGTCGCGTTCTACGCGGCCCGCGCCCGGTACGCTCACTTCATCTGGCACTTGTTCGTCCTCGCGGGGACGGCGTGCCACTTCATTGCGGTCCTCCGCTACGCGGCCTGACCGCCACCGGCTACTGGACGCAGGCGGCTTTGGGGTCGCCTTTTGGCCGATCGAGCTGGGGACGGTGGTCGAGGCCGGCCACCTCCCGTGCCACGTCGGCCGCGAAGGTTGCCACCCGGGCCAGCGCGTCGTAGTCGATGTACTGCGGCTCGTCGGTAACTTGGTGATAGTCGAGGTGCTCGCCCCGTGACAGCGACACCGACGGGATTCCGTATCGGGCGTAATTGTAGTGATCGGCCCGGCAGTAGTACTGGAGCGGGTGGCCCGGAACATCGAACGCAAGGTTGAACGTGAACGGCTTTGGCTGCCGCGCGTTGACCCGATCGAGAATCGCCCCATACTCCTTCGACAGCCGGGTGAGCCCGATCATCTCGAGATAGCCCGGCCCCGCGTCCGGAAGATCCGTCGCCGACCCCCGGCCGATCATGTCCATATCCACCTCCGACACGATCGAGTCGATCGGCACCGTCGCGTGATCGGTAAACCAGGCCGAGCCTAACAGACCCTCCTCTTCGGCGGCGTGGGAGACGAACAGGATCGACCGGGCCGGCGCCGGCCCCCGCCGGAACGACTCGGCGACTTCGAGCAACGCCACCGTCCCCGTGCCGTCGTCGTCGGCCCCATTGCGGATCGAGTCGGGTCGGGCCGGCCGGATGGCGCGGAGGCTGTCGAGGATCCGGTGGATCTCGGTCCACTCCGCGGGCGTTGCCGCCCGCGACGGCGAATCGGCGCCCATCGGACGGATGACCCGGTTGTAGGCCCGGAGCGAGTCGTGATCGACCGGCGCCCGATCGAACCCCACGTGATCGCTGTGCGCGCTGAGCGAGACATAGGTCCGGTTCCGCGCGGGATCGGCGCCCCGGAGAATCCCGACCACGTTCCGGGCCGGATAGGCGAGCGGAACGAACCCCAGGCCCACCGAGCCGGAAACGGTAACGCCCATCGTACCCGGTGTGGCGCCCTCGAGCGGTCGGCCCAGCATCGCCGCCGCGGCCCGGGCCGTTACCAGGGCCAGCAGCGGACCCTGAGCGGTTCGGGCGGTATCGAGCATGACGCGGCCGGCGGTCATGGCCGCGACCACCTCGCTCCCGAGTTGATCGAGCATTGGCACCGCGATCAGCGCCGCGTCGGCAAACCGCCGGCTCCGGCGCGGCCCCGCCAGTGCCGGCCCGATCCGCCGGCCAATCTCCGCCGGAGGAGTCAGGATCACGACTTTTCCGCGGGCCTGTTCCGCGCTGATCCACGTCGTTGTGTCATCCAGGGCGCCGCCCGCGATCACCTGGGCGCCCGCGATCGATCGGCCGAGCCCTGGAGCGAGCATCGGAATCACGTCCTGGCCGACGCCGAACCGGGCCCCGCCAACCACAATCTCCCCGCGACGATCCGGCTGGTACCGGGAGAAGGGAATCGCCTGGAAGTAGGTCCCGTTGTCACCAGCCGGCTCGAGCCCGACCCGCTTGAATTCGCTCGCGATGTAGTCGGCGGCTTTGAACCCGCCTTCCGACCCGGTGGCCCGGCCGCCCATCGAATCGTGGGCGAGGGCAAAGAGTCGGATCTTCAGGGCCATGGCAGAGATGGGTGCCGCGGACTGGGCCGGGAGCGGGCCGGACGCGAGGAGGAGTGCCAGGCACAGCGGGACAAGGCGCATGGGGTCCGAATGAGATAAGTTGGGTGAAAGCTAGCACGGAACGTCATTCACCCTGCCATTCAGGGGAGACAGATCGATGATCGCAATGCCTTCGAACCGCCGTACGTTCATGGGAACCGTTGGAGCACTGGCGGGATGGCTGGCCGTCAAGCCGGAATCCTCCGGTCGCGAGCCGCTGGCCAAGGGCTGGGACATGTCCTGGCTTGACCGGCTCACCGGCAAGCACAAACAAGTCTTCGATTTTTCCAACCTCGAGATCGGCCTGCGGGTGGTCTCGAACT